>CAYMDZ010000013.1:0-3888 GCA_964389355.1 uncultured Muribaculaceae bacterium
CCATGCATCGTGTTCATCGACGAGATAGACGCAGTGGGCCGCGCGAGGGGCAAGAACGCCGGATTCTCCGGCAATGACGAGAGGGAGAA
Organism: uncultured Muribaculaceae bacterium; assembly: GCA_964389355.1. Taxonomy (GTDB): domain Bacteria; phylum Bacteroidota; class Bacteroidia; order Bacteroidales; family UBA932; genus Cryptobacteroides. The sequence goes on from CAYMDZ010000013.1 coordinate 90, forward strand.
CACTCTCAACCAGCTGCTTACCGAGATGGACGGCTTCGGAAGCAACAGCGGCGTCATAGTGCTCGCCGCCACCAACCGCGCCGACATCCTGGACAAGGCGCTGATGCGTGCCGGACGTTTCGACAGACAGATACACGTGGACCTTCCTGAGCTCAAGGAACGCGAGGAGATTTTCAATGTCCACGTTCGCAATATTAAATTGGCCAATGACTTCGACGTGTCGTTCATGGCCAAGCAGACAGCGGGCTTCAGCGGCGCGGACATAGCCAATGTCTGCAACGAGGCCGCTCTGGTGGCTGCCCGCAAGAACGAATCTGCCGTATGCAAGCAGGACTTCCTGGACGCAGTGGACAGAATCGTGGGCGGCATAGAGAAGAAGGGCTACATCCTCTCGGATTCCGAGAAGAAGACCATCGCCCATCACGAGGCCGGACACGCAGTGGTAAGCTGGCTTCTTCCTCACGCACATCAGCTCGTGAAGGTTACGCTCGTCCCGCGCGGACAGGCGCTCGGTGCAGCCTGGTATCTGCCGGATGAGCACAAGATAGAGCGCAAGAGCCAGATGATGGACGAGATGTGCTCTCTGATAGGCGGCAGGGTAGCCGAGGAGATTCTTAACGGAGAACCTTCCACCGGCGCTCAGAATGACCTCGAGAGGCTTACCAAGACGGCCTACGCTATGGTTCAGTACTACGGAATGTCCGAGAAGTTCGGTTATTTCAGCTATTATGATTCGACCGGAAGCTCATACGACTTCACCAAGCCTTATTCCGAGAAGACCGCCGAACTGCTCGACGCCGAGGTAAGCAGGCTTGTGCGTGAGGTTCACGACAAGACTCTCTCCATCCTTAAGGAACACGAGGCTGAGTGGCGTCAGGTGGCAGAACTCCTTCTCACTAAGGAAGTTATCTTCGCCGAAGACGTGGAGGCCATCTGCGGGCCTAAGGTCAAGGATCAGAAGGACGAACTCATAGAGGATAAACCCGAATCGGACCAGACTGAAAGTGAGCCAGCTGCTTAAAAGAACGGTTTCCGGCGTCGTTTACGCACTTGTCATAGCTGTGGGCCTGCTGGGCCCGCAGCCTTGTTTTGCGGTAGTGTTCGGAGCTCTTACCGTGATGGCTCTGTATGAATTCTACCGGATGTCTATGGGCCGTGAGTTTAGAGCCAGCCAGGCGCTGTTCTGCGCGGGCGCATTGGCATTCTTCCTTACGATATATCTCAGCAGGCTCGGTCTGGCTTCGGGAAAGTGGGTGTACGCTTCGCTCATTCCGGTTCTGGCGGCTGTGGTGCTGCCGGTGTGGTCGGGGGACTGCGGCAGATACGGCCGTTTGGCCTACGGCGTGGCGGGACTGTTCTTTACGGCGCTGCCGCTGGCACTTACACCGGTTCTGTGTATTCAGAACGGGGTGTACAGCGGGCTGCTGCTTCTGGACATATTCATCATAGTATCGCTGTCCGACGTGGGGGCTTATTGCTTCGGATGCACTCTGGGAAGACGCCCGGGTGCGCACAGGATGGCTCCGCACATTTCGGCCAACAAGAGCTGGTGGGGATTTGCCGGAGGCATAGTGTTCGCGTGTCTGGGCGCTGCGCTGCTGAAAGCCACCGGGCTGCTCGAGACCGGATGGATGCATACATTGGCATTCGCCGCGGTTATGAGCGTGATCGCCGATCTGGGAGATCTGGTGGAGAGTATGTGGAAGCGGTTCTTCGGAGTGAAGGATTCGGGAAACGTCATTCCGGGGCACGGCGGGGTCTATGACAGGCTGGATTCGATGTTGCTCGCCATACCTGTGGCTGTGCTGTATCTTAAGATTTCCGGTCTTCTTCTATAAGTTCCAGGAGTTTGTCCGCGGCTTCGCTTTCGGGAATGTGCTTCAGAACGGGCACATTTTTTTTGTATATGGACACCTTGCCGCCGCCTTCGCCTACATATCCCCAGTCCGCGTCAGCCATCTCTCCGGGGCCGTTCACGATGCAGCCCATCACGGCGATGACGATGTCGCTGAGGTGCGAAGTTTTGGCCTTCACCTCCTCGAAGGCCTGCTGGAGGTTGTACATAGTTCTTCCGCAGCCCGGGCAGGCGATGTATTCCGGCTTGTAGAAGCGTTACCGGGCAGCTTGGAGTATCTCGTCGCGCAGGTACGGCTCCAGAGCATCTTCCGGGATGTCGTCCACCTCGCCTCGCATCAGCTTCACGCCCCAGGTGCAGGCCGCGTCAAGCATCTTTTCCTCTCTTTCGGGAAGGACGGGCTTGGGCGCTGAAGAATATCTGGAGGCCAGGTATGCGGCCACGGGAAGTTCGGCCTGAGGATCTTCGGTAAGGGACACGCGGATGGTGTCGCCTATTCCTTCGGACAGCAGGGTGGCGATGCCCACGCACGATTTGATGCGTCCGCTGTCGCCGTTCCCGGCCTCGGTAACGCCCACGTGCAGAGGGAAATAGATGCCCTTTTCCTTATACATCCTCACCAATTCCCTGTAGGCCTGGACCATAGTGACGGTGTTCGAAGACTTGAGGGAGACGACCACACAGTCGAATCCGTTCTCCACGCACATTTCCACCCATTCCATAGCGGCCAGGGCCATTGCGTGCGGAGTGTTCCCGTAGAGAGATGTGATGTATTCGCCCAGGGACCCGTGGTTCACGCCTATCCTTATGGCCGTGCCGCACTGTTTGCAGACTTCTATCAGATGTGCGAATTCCTCGCGTGCGCGCTGGTGATTCCTGTGGAAGTTGCCAGGGTTGATGCGGACCTTGTCCACGTAGGGCGCCACTTCTATGGCTGTCTGGGACGAGAAATGGATGTCGGCCACGATCGGGGTGTTGTAGCCCATCCGTCGGAGGGTTTCCCTTATGGCCCTGATGTGGGGCACGTCCTGAATTCCCGGCACCGTGAGGCGTATGAGCTGCGCTCCTGCCTCGGAGAGTCTCACGCACTGCTCGATGCAGGCTTTTTCGTCGTTCGTGTGGGTGTTGCACATCGTCTGAATGACGATTGGCAGGCCCGGTCCCATTTCCACTGCGGGATTACCTATCTTTACCATAGACTATTTCCTTTGCCTGGCGCTTGAGGTCGGCGTTGGTGGTGCCGAACCGCTTGCCCAGCTGTATGTGTATGCCCGCCGAGATGATGATGTCCAGAGGGTAGGCATAACGGTAATATGTACTGTTCAGCGCCGAGTTGTCGCTGCTGGCAGGGTAGAGCGAATTGGCCTGGAAGATGCTCGAAAGGCCGTATCGGAGCTGCGCGTTCAGGTGCAGTTCGAAAGGCTCGAATATGAGTGCGAGTCCCGCGCCGCCCTGGAATCCGTAGTCCCAGCGTATGTCGGTGTCGTAGAATTTGTTCTGATAGTCGGCGTTCACGTTCGGGCCGCTCCTTTCCACAGAGAGTCTGTAGCCGCCGTAGATTCCGATGCCCGCGTAGACCTTGCTGTGCAGCCCGTCGCGGTGTACCTGCATCATGAACGGCACTTCCACCACGTCCATCTTCATCGCGCGGCTCTTCTCCACCGGGTACTCGTAAGTCTCGCCGGTCTCCTTGTTCTCCTTGAAATGATAGCCTTCGTGACCGTATTCCAGCCCGATGGTCCACCCGAAATACGGGAGGTAGTTGAACATCTTCTCGTAATGCGTGAACGTGAGCGAATAATGGCCGAGGGCGAGGTCTCTGCTCTGGCTGTGGCTCGGGCTGAACTGCATTCCGGTGAGGGTCACGCCGTAGTTGAAGCCTATCATCGAATAGTCGTTCAGCTTCGTGGAGAACGTCACCTGCACGGTGTCCAGATATTCGTC
>CAYMDZ010000013.1:3988-10426 GCA_964389355.1 uncultured Muribaculaceae bacterium
CTGGCCGAAGGCGCTGACTGCGCCAAAGATGCAGGCAAATGTGAGAATCAGCTTTTTCATTTACTTGAGATCTTTGACGGTTATTATCTGGGTGAGTTCTGTGGCGGCCGGCAGCACCAGGAATTCCTCCGTGTCGCTGACCTTGAAGAACGCTACCTTTTCCGGCTGGCGCTTCAGCAGAAGGTCGCCGGTGTCCACCATAGAGTTGCGGTTATAGTCGAACGTGACCCTGACGCTGTATTTGCCTTCTTTCAGATACGGGAAGGATAGCTCGGAGTCCTGATCTATGATGTAGGAGCGTAAAACCTTGTCACGCTTCTCGTTAAGAAGGTCCACTATAAGCTTTCCTTCCACTCCTTCCATCTTCAGGAGTATGGTGCTCAGCTGGTCGTCCTTAGGAAGGGACACCTTCACCTCGGTGCTGTCGCTGTAGAATCCGTTGATGTCGCGGAAGGCCCTCTGAGGCACCTTGAGGTGGTATTCGTAGCCCGGAAGCATCTTCTCCTTAGGCTTTACCGTGTACCGGCGCAGGTTGAGCGTATCCTGCTCCACGCTGTATGTTCCGGTCAGGGTCTTCTGCTTCGGGTTGATATAGGTGAATTTGAGCGAATCGAAATCGGCGTTGATGAGAGGATAGTCGAATTCCAGCACGAATCCGTCCTGTTCCACCTTCTCGGCTTCAGCAGTGAGCTTGTACACGCAGATGGTGTCCTCGTGCTTGAGGTTCATCCTGGCGGCGCGGCCCTTTTTCTTCGGCTGGGCGCCCTCGATGAACATAGGGTAGTGCTCGAGCGAAGGCTCCATCACGAGGGTGGAGTCATTGGTCTTGCGGTAATTGATGTAGAGCTGGAGCGTGTCCGGGGTCGGTCTGCGGTCGTTGATCCAGATCTCGAGACTGTCCTGGCGAAGGTTGAACTGGGAGATGAGGCGGTCGGCCCGGTAGCCTTTGACCCACAGGGAGTCGATCCAGACGTCCTTGGCGGAGAAGGTCACGTACATGCGCCTGTCGGCGCTGCGGCCCTTGTTCATCAGCTTCTGCTTCGTGCTTTCCTCCTTGAAGAGGCGGATTTCGTATTCGCTGCGGCGTGCACGGCATTCCAGGGTGTCCTTCATGTCGTACTTCTGCATCTCTTTCAGCGTGTCGTTTACTCTCATCACCGGACGTATGAGCGAGTCGATGAAGCCGACCTGCTCGGTCTCCATCTGGTAGAGGTTGTCGTTGTTCTCGTCCTTGATGGCGTAGAGTCGGTAGAGCGTGTCCGGGATGTACGGGATGCAGAAATAGCCCCAGTCGTCGGTCTTGGTGGCGGCGAAAGGTCTGGTCTTGAAGATGGCCGAGTCACTCCGGTCCTTGTAGAGCATCACGGTGGCGCCCTTGACAGGCATCAGGGTGTTGCAGTCCTGCACCGTGCCCGTGACGAGCATCGAGTCTATCCTGTCGCCGGTGGAGAACACGTAGGTGAAGCCCGGGAACATATTCCCTTCGTTGTTGTCCGCGAGTGCGTCGGTGAAGTCCAGCGTGTAGGTGATTCCCTTCTGCAGAGGCTCCTCGAATGTGACCACGATGCCCCTGCCTTTCACCTTGGCCTTCGGAGCCTTCTTCTGGGGAGGGGAGAGGAAGATGTTCTGCTGGTTCTTGATGGTCACGTATTCGTCGAATCCGAAGGTGAGCCTGGTCTTGTGTGTGTCCACCTGAGTGGCGCCCGGGGCCGGACTGGTCCAGTAGAGGGCCGGCGGGATGGTGTCCTTGTCACCGCCCGTAGGGGACTGGGTGGTATTGGCACAGGAATGCATAAAGAACGTCGGCATTATGCACGCCGCGGCCGCTCCCAGGGGTAAAAGTATGTCTTTGAGCCTTTTGTTCATTACAGTTCAAGTCTGGATACGCTCTGTATCCCTTTAATCTTGCTGATCTTTTCTATCAGTTCTTCTATGGTTCTGCGGTCCTTGACCAGAAGCTCGATGGTGCCTTCGAATATGCCTCTGTCCGTGTCGATGGAGAGTTTGCGCATATTTATGCCAAGCGACAGAGATATGAGCGAGGTGACGTCGTTCAGAAGCCCGACCCTGTCGAGGCCCTTGAGATTGATCTTAACCGGGAAATCGAACTGGCCGAATTTGCCGTCCCAGTTCACAGCCACCAGCTTGTCGCCCTGGGTGCTTCCGAGGCTCTCCAGGCAGTGGCAGCTCTTCTTGTGCACGATGATGGTGCCGTCGGGGCATTTGACGCCGATTACCGGGTCACCAGGGATAGGGTTGCAGCACGGAGCGGCTATATAGTGGGTGTCATCGATGATTATGATGCGCTCGGCCGGCTTGTTGAGGGTGTTGTTGTTTATCGCATTGACCAGAGTTTCAGCCTTTTCGACGTCCTCTGGGTTGTTTTCGCGTATGTATTCCATCACGCGCCTCTTGGCATCCTGGGTCTTGAGGAACTCCAGCCAGTCCAGGTGCGGTTTGGCATTCTCGGCGGTGATGATCTCGACCTGGTCGCCCGGTTTGAGGACCTGCGAGAGGTTGCACAGCTTCATATTGATCTTGGCCGCGATGGCGTGGTGGCCCATCTGCGTGTCGGACAGGTAGGCGAAATCCAGGGCCGTGGAGCCTTTCGGCACGCTCTTCTGGTTCCCGCGAGGGGTGAAGACCACGATGTCGGTGGACAGAAGGTCCTGGTGTATGATATCCAGGAGTTCAAGCGTGCTGACGTCCGGGCTCTTGATGATTTCCTGCACCTTGTCCAGCCACTTGTCCATCACGCTGTCGTTCTCGGAGATGTATCCGTCCTTCTTGTATGCCCAGTGCGCCGCGATACCCTTCTCGGCGATGTCGTCCATTCGTTTCGAGCGTATCTGCACCTCGACCCAGACGCCGCCATTGCTCATCAGGGTGCAGTGCAGAGCCTCGTAGCCGTTGCTCTTAGGCTGCTTGATCCAGTCGCGGAGCCTGTCCTGCTGATAGCGGTAAAGACTTGTCACAGTGGCATATATGTCGTAACACATCTTCCTCTCCTTTACCGGATCGTCGGTCTTCGGGGTGAAGATGATCCTGATGGCGTAGAGGTCGAAGATCTGTTCGAAGGTGACGTGCTTGGTGACCATTTTCCTCCAGATGGAGTACGGGGTCTTGATGCGTTTCTTGATCTCGAATTCGTATCCGTCTTCGGTGAGCGCGTCGCTGATGGGCTTTATGAACTCGTCTATGACACCGGCCTTTTCTTGCAGAGCCTGCGAGGTCTTTTCCGTAATGCTCTTGTATTCATCCGGTTCCTTGTACTTGAGCCAGATGTTCTCCATTTCGGTCTTGATGCTGTAGAGACCCAGCCTGTGCGCCAGCGGGATGAAGAGGTACATCGTCTCCGAGAGGATCTTCTCCCTCTTGTGCTCGGGCATATATTCTATGGTTCTGCAGTTGTGCAGCCTGTCTGCCAATTTGATGAGCACGACCCTAACGTCGTCGTTGAGCGTGAGCAGAATGCGCTTGAAGTTCTCGGCCTGCAGGCTCGGGGTGTTGATGGAGGTGTTCTTCGTGCGGTCCTCGTTGTCGAGCACGGTTTTGATCTTCGTAAGACCGTCCACCAGCGAAGCGACCTTGTCCCCGAACAGCGAGCGGATGTCCTCGGTGGTGTATTCGGTGTCTTCCACCACATCGTGGAGCAGTGCCGCAGTTATGGACTTGTATCCCAGGCCAATGTCCCTGACCACTATCTTCGCGACCTCGATCGGGTGCAGGATGTAGGGCTCGCCGGAACGGCGGCGCACGTTCTTGTGCGCTTCATTGGCAAAGTCGAAAGCCTTCTGCACCACCGCGAGCTCCTCCTCGTTCGCGCATCGCTTCTGGGCCAGTTCCTTGAGGCTGGCGTAGTCTTCCGCTATAAGTTTGTAATCGTTCTCGTCAAATTCAGTACTTTTCATACACTACTAAAACAGGCTGAGTTCTGATATGGTCTCGCCTTCCTGCTCCGCGGCCTGCGCCGGCAGCATAGCCCTGAAGGCGGTCTCATCTATTATGGGGATGTGCAATTCTTCGCACTTTTTCAATTTCTCGGGTCCGGGTTTGGTTCCCGCCAGCAGGAAGCTGGTCCTGGAGCTGACGGCGGAGGAATTTTTGCCTCCGTTGCGCTCTATGAGGGCTTTCATATCCTCGCGGCTGATGGTGAAGTTCCCGGATATCACTATGGTCTTGCCCTGAAGGGCGTCGGACCTGTCGCCGCCGTTCTCCTGAGCCACAGCGAACTGCAGGCCGTGGGCGCGCAGCCTTTCTATCTGGTCAAGCTGCTTGGGGTCGTGGATGAATTCGTCTATGCTGAGCGCTATCACTTCGCCCACGTCCTTTATCTGGCTGATCTCTTCCCGGCTGGCCTTCAGCAGATTGTCCATACTGCCGAAGTGGCGGGCGACCTCTTTGGCCGTCTGCTCGCCGACATATCTTATTCCGAGGGCGAAGAGGACCCTTTCGTACGGCACTTTGCGCGATTCCCGGAGCGAATCCAGAAAACGCAGGGCGGAGCGTTCCTTCCAGCCTTCCAGCATCATCAGGTCGGTGGCCTTCAGGTCGTAAAGGTCGGCAGGGGTCTTTACCAGGCCAAGCGTATAAAGCTGATCCACAGTGGCTTCGCCGGCCAGAATGTCCATAGCCTTTCGCGAAGTGAAGTGCAGCAGGCGCCCCTTTATCTGCATAGGGCAGCCCTCGGTGTTAGGGCAGAACCACCTGGCTTCGCCGTCCACCCTCACCAGAGGCGTGTGGCAGTCCGGACACTCTACCGGGAATATCGTCGGAGGGCAGTTCTGCGGGCGCAGGTCAAGTTCCACGCCGGTTATCTTCGGAATTATCTCGCCGCCTTTCTCCACATAGACGCTGTCGCCCACGCGTATGTCCATAAGCGACATCTGGTCGGCGTTGTTCAGCGTCGCGCGCTTGACCGTGGTGCCTGCCAACTGTACAGGCTCGAGGTTGGCCACCGGAGTCACGGCGCCGGTCCTTCCTACCTGATAGTCAATGCTCAGCACCTTCGTGCAGGCCTGCTCTGCCTTGAATTTGAAGGCCACGGCCCAGCGCGGGGACTTGGCGGTATAGCCGAGTTCCCTCTGGTATTCAAGTTCGTTTATCTTGATTACGATGCCGTCTGTGGCATAGGGGAGGGACTTCCTCTCCGTGTCCCAATAGTCAATGTAGTCGATGATCTCGTCTATGTTACGGCAGATGCGCTTGTGCTCCGATATCGGCAGGCCCCAGCTGTGGGCCATATCCAGAAGCTCGGAGTGCGAATTTGCCAGGTCGTCGGAGATGCTCTGCGCAGGTATATGGTACAGCGTGCAGTACAGGCCGCGTCTGGCCACTTCATTGGGATCCAGGAGTTTGAGCGAGCCGGATGCCGCATTGCGGGGGTTGGCGAAAGGAGCGTCCTCGTTGCGTTCGCGCTCTTCGTTCAGAGCGTCGAAGGATTTGTAAGGCATCAGGACTTCGCCCCTGATCTCGAATTCGTCTGGGTAGTCTCCGTGCAGGATGTGCGGGATGTTGGAAATCTTCTTCGCATTGGCCGTAACGTCGTCGCCCATTACTCCGTCGCCTCGGGTGAGGGCTCTGGTGAGCCGCCCGTGGGTGTAGGTGAGACAAATTGCGGTGCCGTCGAACTTGAGTTCGCAGCAATATGTAAAGTTCTTTCCGTCAAGGAGTTTCTCGGCCCTGGCGGCGAATTCCATTATCTCCTCGCGGGAGTAGGTGTTCGCCAGCGACAGCATCGGATAGCGGTGCGCCCTCTGTTTGAAGCCTCCCGCCGCGGCGCCTTCCTCTATGTCCGAACCGACTTTCTGCGTAGGAGAGTTCGGGTCATAGAATTCGGGCCAATCCTTTTCGAGGGCCTCGAGCTCGTGCATCAGCATATCGAACTCCATATCGGAGATCACCGGGGCATTGTCCACATAATACCGCCTGCTGTTCTCCCAGAGAGTCTGCCTGAGATAGTCTATTCTGCTTTTGGCCGTCGATTTGTCCATAAGCCCCAAATATACTCATTTTCCGCGAATATACCGTAATTTATTTCGCGCCCGTCGGCGACCCTGCACGGGCAAACGCTTTGAAAGTTGCAGCTGCAACTTCTTCTCACTTAAGAGCCACGGGCGGCAAACTGTCCACGAAGCCACAGACCCCGTTCATTTTTCGGATGAACATCATTATATTTGCGGACATTATGAGAAAGGTTGGAAATTTTGTCATCGCCTGCTACGTTGCGGTTCTATGTCTGGCAGGATGCAGGAGCAGTAAAGGGGAGTCGGAGGCACTGCGCTCCGGCGATCTGCTTTTCGTGGAGATACCGGCGGACTATACGCTTGGCACGGGGTCTAAGGAAGGGTACGCTGCGGGCGCGCTGAACATCCACGTGGCCATATTCGATGTGGACGAGGACGGCACCTGGATCGTGGACGCCACCATCAAGCGCGG
>CAYMDZ010000014.1:0-10364 GCA_964389355.1 uncultured Muribaculaceae bacterium
TATAGACATTCGAGCTCGTGCCCGGCCAGTTCACGCCCTCCGGAAGAGTGAGGGTGATGGTTTGAGGCTCCTCGCCCAGGTTGTTCGATGCCAATGCGAACTCAATCTTGTACCGCGTTCCGATTTCAGTCGGTCTGAGTGCGACGGAAGTGACGTGTCCGGCTTCGAAACTCCTGCCGGAAAGGGAGTAACTTACTTTGGAATAATTGTTTTCGGAAAATATCTTCACCTCCAGCCTGTCGCTTGCGGAATAGGCGCCTGACGGAGGGAATATCGCGGCGCCGGCATACCGGCGCTCAGTGGAGGTGGATTCCTGAAGGGTCTCCTTCAGATCGACGGTGACAGTGGTCTTGCCGTCACTCAGTGTGGCGCTCGAAGCGTCCGTGACATCCACGGTGAGAGTGCCTGCAAGAGGCTGCGGCATAGTGAACGTTATCTTCTGCACAGGCTCGCCGAGTATATTGTTCCCTTCAGGGATATAGAACCGCAGGAAATGCAGCAAGTGCTTCATCTGCACGGAGATGCCGTCTCCGATGGGGCCGTCCTTGTCTATGGGGGCGAGGGCCGTCCATTCCACAGGTCTGGCGATGATGATATCCTCGCCTACGGAGAGGGCGCCGTCCTGATGGGCAGGAACAGAGAAGGTGGCGGAAGTGCCGCTGACCGAATCCGGCAGAGGGTAGCACATATAATAGGTATAGGTGCCGTCCGGCATCGCGGAGGCGAGGGTCGAGGTGAACCAGGCCATCGGGCGCGGGGAGTCGGTGGAAGCGTAGAGGGTGAAAGTCTGGGCGGAAAGCGTATAAGACTCGTCGGAGGCCTTGGCCCAGAGGGCTATCTGATCGCCTTTGTCCCAGGTGAAGTGCGTGTAAGAATCGTCCGGGCTTGTTTTCGTGAAAGAATCGGCCATTGCGAAGCCGACCTGTACACCACATTCCTGCGGACCATATTCGGGCCCACAAGCCTGGCAAATCAGCAGAATCGCAAATGCCGTGAAAAACAATCTCTTAAGCGGACGTAACACTACTACGTTATTCAACGCTTTTCCGGAATTATCACAATTCCCAAAAAGCCCGCAAAGATAATAAAATTTTTCCCACAAAAAAATTACCCTTCTAACAGCTGGTCAGAAGGGTAACCTTTAAAAAATGCACCCAATGAGTGCATAAATTGGCAAAAATTTGCACTTATTGAGTGAAATTTCTATATTTGCAAACAAATAAATTTTGACGAATATGGTGGACGAGTCTTTATATGCGTATATGCGCCTGCAACTGGAACTTACGACAAGTAACATTCACCGCTATCTTTATGATACGGTAAACTGGAATGCCAGAATGGTAGCGATAACCGGAGCCAGAGGAGTGGGCAAGTCCACGATGGTGCTACAATATATCAAATCTCTGCCTTCCGACTACAAGACATTATATATATCCGCAGACCATACCTACTTCTCAACGAACTCACTTATAAAAGTGGCTGACGATTTCTCAAAAGACGGGGGGAAGCTTCTGGTCATAGACGAGATCCACAGGTATCCAGACTGGTCCCGCGAACTCAAGCAGATTTATGATACACATCCCGACCTGCGCGTAATATTCACAGGATCCTCCGTACTGGACATACTGGACGGAGTGGCGGATCTAAGCAGAAGAGTATTGCCATATACCTTGTACGGACTTTCGTTCCGGGAATATCTGCTTCTTTTTCACGGCATTACCTGTTCAAAATTTTCATTGGACGATATTCTTGCAGGCAAAGCGATAATTGACGGCGTACTTCATCCGCTGCCCCTTTTCCGGCAATACCTCGAATCAGGCTACTATCCCTTCGCCATCGAAGGAGATTTTCCTCTAAGGATGCAGAATGTCATAACAAAAACCATTGAGTCCGACATTTCGCAATATGCCGACCTTAAAGCATCCACGGCCAAGAAACTGAAGAAAATGCTTGCCATCATTTCGAAACTCGCTCCGTTCAAGCCCAATGCAGACGGCCTTGCGTCAGAAATAGGAGTAAGCCGCAACAATGTTCCCGACTATCTCGAATTGCTGGAAAGAGCGCAGTTGATAGGACAACTCCGGGATGACACCGGTGGCATACGGGGACTTGGCAAAGTAGAAAAAGTCTATATAGACAATCCAAGCCTTATGTCCGTCCTCTCTGGCGGCGAGACGAACATCGGGAATATGCGTGAGACCTTCTTCTATAATCAGATGAGAGTGGAAAACGATGTAATCTCATCAAGGGTTTCAGACTTCAAAATCGGGGACAGAACCTTTGAAGTCGGCGGCAAGAACAAGGGCCAGAAACAGATCGCAAATGTTTCAAACTCCTTCATCGTGAAAGACGATATCGAATTTGCCCACGACAACATCATCCCTCTCTGGGCTTTCGGACTTAATTACTAAACGATAAATCCCCTCAAAAAAAATTACCCCTCTAACAGCTGGTCAGAAGGGTAACTTTTGATGAGATCGGGGTGATGGTGATGTCGGGGTCTTCGGCGGGGAGGGCCAGGGCACATTCGCCCGGGCTCAGCCGGACCGTACCGGCGGAAGATTCCACCTGCACATCGCCCTCGACGGCTATCAGCACCTTGAACTGGCTGTCCAGACGCTGGCGGAACGGCTCCGTAAGCGACAGAAGGTCCGTGCAGAACTGCGGGCAGTGAACGAGCTCACAGGCCCTGTTCTCCTCCACGGTGTAGTGCGTTCTGTAATCGTCGTGAACGGTATAGTCTATCGCGTCCTTCGCCTGCTCGGTGTGAAGCTGGCGCGGTTTGCCGTCAAGGCCAAGCCTGCCGTAGTCGTAGATGCGGTAGGTGATGTCGGAAGTCTGCTGAATCTCAGCCAGATAGCATCCACCCCCTATGGCGTGGATACGTCCTGCCGGAAGGAAGAACACATCTCCCGCAGACACCTTGTAGTCCTGAAGCACGTCGGTAATCCTGTTCTGCTCCACCAGGGACACGTATTCGTCCGGAGTGATGGCCTTCTTCAGCCCGCTTATAAGATGCGCACCCTCGGAAGCCCCGATGATGTACCACATCTCCGTCTTGCCCTTGCAGTTGTGCCTGGCAGCCGCAAGCTCATCGTTCGGGTGAACCTGGATGGACAGGTCGCGCCTGGCGTCGATGAATTTGATCAGCAGAGGGAACTGGCCCGGATATATGTCCGTAATCTTCGCGCCCTTCTTCGGGCCCTCGGCCACCACGGACTCGCTGCCCGGGACAGAGGAAAGCACCCAGCTTTCCGTGCCCCAGAACAGAGTCTTAAGTATAGGTGTAAATTTGTACATAGCTATCAGATAAGAGGCTGCGCAGTCATGGATTCAGGCTGAGGTATGCCCATAATCTTGAGGATGGTAGGCGCGATGTTGCAAAGCGCGCCGTCCTTCACGGTCTTGACCTCGTCGCCGGCATTGATCACCACGAACTGAACAGGGTTCAGAGAATGCGCGGTGTTAGGCGTGCCGTCCTCGTTCACAGCATAGTCGGCGTTGCCGTGGTCAGCCGTCATAAGCACAGCGTATCCGTGCTCCACGGCGGTCTTCACCACTTCACCCACGAGTTTGTCCACTACCTCCACGGCCTTGCAGATGGCAGGATAGACACCTGTGTGGCCCACCATATCACCATTGGCAAAGTTAAGGATGATAGCGTCCTCCTTCTCGGTCTTGAGCACGTCGATGAGCTTCGAAGCCACTTCAGGGGCACTCATCTCCGGCTGAAGGTCGTAGGTAGGCACCTTCGGAGAGTTCACCAGGATCCTGTCCTCGTTCTCGAAAGGCTCCTCGCGGCCGCCGTTGAAGAAGAACGTCACGTGAGCGTATTTCTCGGTCTCGGCGATGCGCAGCTGATGCTTTCCCGCTGCGGCCAGGGTCTCGCCCAGCGTACCTGTCACGAGTTCCTTGTCAAAGAGGATATGCAGTCCCTTGAACGAAGCGTCATAAGGGGTCAGGCAGCAGTAGTAAAGCGGAATGGTGTGCATCCCCTGCTCCGGCATATCGGCCTGGGTGAGAACTGAAGTGAGCTCGCGCGCACGGTCGTTGCGGAAATTGAAGAAGATGATGGTGTCGCCCTCTTCTATCCGGGCCAATGCCTTGCCGCCTTCGGTGATGACTACAGGCTTGATGAACTCGTCGGTAACGCCCCCGTCATAAGAAGCCTGAATGGCCTCCTGAGCGCTCGTGAATTCGGCGCCCTGACCGTCCACCAGCATATCGTAAGCCGCCTTGATGCGGTCCCATCTCTTGTCACGGTCCATAGCGTAGAACCTTCCGCAGACCGTAGCCACGCGGCCGGTAGTCTGAGCCATATGCTCCTCGAGCTCCTTCACGAAGCCAAGTCCGCTGTGCGGATCGGTGTCACGCCCGTCCATAAAGCAGTGCACGTACACGTTCTCCAGCCCGTAGCGGTGAGCCTCGGCGAGAAGTTCATACACGTGGTCCAGAGACGAATGCACTCCGCCGTGAGAGCAGAGCCCCATAAGGTGAAGCTTCTTCCCGCTGGCCTTGGCATTCGCGAAAGCCGCAGCTATCTCCTTGTTCTGGAGCAGCTTGTGCTCGCGGCAGGCGATGTTGATCTTCACCAGATCCTGATACACGGTGCGGCCCGCGCCAATGTTCATATGTCCCACTTCGGAGTTGCCCATCTGCCCGTCAGGAAGACCGACATACTCTCCGCAGGCCTGCAGAAGGCTGTGCGGATATTTCGCGCGCAGAGCGTCGATGTTCGGCGTGCCCTGCGTATAGATGGCATTGCTGTGGTCGTGACGTCCCTCGCCCCAACCGTCAAGAATCATTAAAAGTACTTTCCTGTTCATATCACTACTATACTATTATCTAAGACCGCGCGCATGAAGCATTGCCTTCGAATCCGGCTCGCGGCCTGCAAATTCACGATACAGCACCATAGGCTCCTCGCTGCCGCCCCTCTCCAGGAAGACGGTCTTGAACTTGTGTGCCAATTCCTTATCCCACACCCCGCTTGGTGAAGCCTCGAAGATGGAGAACGCGTCCTTGTCCAGAACCTCCGACCACAGATACCCGTAATAGCCGGAATCGTAGCCGCTGCCTCCGAAGATGTGATTGAAGTAAGTGCTCTGATAACGGAACGTGATCTCCTTAGGCAGGCCAATCTCTTCCGCCACCTTCGCCTCGAACGCGTCTATGTCAAGACCTTCCACCGAAGTGAGCTCGTGCCAGCGCATATCCAGCATCGAAGCGGCGCAAAGCTCGGTGGTCATAAATCCCTGATTGAACTTCATAGCGGCGTTCACCTTGTCCACAAGGGCCTGCGGGATGACCTCCCCGGCGTCGTTCTTCGCATAAAGTGCGAGCAGCTCCTTCTGGAACGCCCAGTTCTCATTGAACTGAGAGAACATCTCCACGAAATCGCGCTTTACGTTCGTGCCGCTCACCGATGCGTAATGGCATTTCGACAGCATTCCGTGAAGGGCGTGACCGAACTCGTGGAAAGTGGTCTGCACGTCGTCTATGCTCATATATTCGGCAAGATTGCCCACGTTCACGATGATAGGACGGATGTCGTTACCTTCTGCGTCCACCCACTGTCCGCGGACATTGTTCATCCACGCGCCTCCCCTCTTGCTTGAACGAGGGAAAAGATCCGTGGTAAGAATGCCCACCAGCGACCCGTCAGGATTGGTCACCTTCCAGGTGGTAACCTTCTCAGGATTGTAGCTCGGCACGCCTTCCAGCTTCTCCACGTTCACATCATAAAGGATGTGGGCTGCGGTGAATATTCCGTTGAGCACGTTTTCAGCCTTGAAATAACGGCTCACCTCATCCTCGTCCAGGTCATATTTGGCACGACGAACCTTCTCGGCGTAATACCACCAGTCCCACTGCTCTATCCTGGAGCCCTTAGGCAGCAGACCGGCCTTGATGTCCTGGTCCATAACGGCCTGCATATCCTTCAGTTCGGCCTTCGCCTTCACGACAGCGGCATCCATGATGCCCTGAAGGAAACTGTCCACGGTCTTGGGGTCGGATGCCATCTTGTCCGAAAGGGTGAAAGCGGCGCTGGACTCATAGCCGAGGATATTGGCCTTGCGGGTGCGCAGCGACACGAGCTCAAGGATGAGCGCACGGTTGTCGTTCCCGTTACCGTTGTGCCCGCGGCTGCGGTAGGCTTCGTTGTACTGACGGCGAAGCTCGCGGTCGGCGGTCGTGGTCATCTTCACCGGATACTCGCTCACGCTGAAACCGAACCTGGCCTGGAAGGCGTTCGATTCGGCGAGGATGTTGTTTCCTATCTTCTGGGTGAGCTCGGCGCAGCGGGCGTTGATCTGACGAAGTTCATTCTGAGCCTCTTCGCTCAGGCCAATTCCCTCGTGCTCAAAGCCCTCGTACCAGTTCTTGAGCACTATCTGCTGCTCGCGGGTAAGTGCGGACTGGTCTGCCTCATATACGGCCTTGACCCTGCGGTAAAGATCCCTGTTGAAATTGATGTCGGCGCTGTGGTCGCTGAGCATGGGGATAACCTGCTCGAGCACGGCGTCAAGCTCCGGAGTCTGGTCCGTCTCGGAGACGTTGAACAGCACGCCCTCCACCTTCGAGAGGATGTCTCCCGAAAGTTCGAGCGGAGCTATGGTGTTCCCGAAAGTCGGAGCGGCCGGGTCGGAAACGATGGCCGCGATCTGCTCCCTCTGCTGCTCTATGCCCGCCTTTACGGCCGGAACATAATCGGAGGTGCGGATCTTATCGAACGGCGGGATACCGTAAGGGGTATCCCACTGTGAAAGAAATGGATTGCTGTGGCAGGAAGCCAGAGAAATTGCCATAACCAATATTGCAAGTGATTTTTTCATTATTCTACCACGATGTCGTCAAGACTGTTAACGATAAACTGTACGCTTCCCTGATAGAGGGTAACGATACCCGTGACGGATATGGTCTTCGTGCCGTCAAGAACCTCCGCAGGGATGGTGCTGTCGGCAAATTTCGAATAACCGCTGGTACGGAGCTGAATCTCGGTGCTGCCCATCTTGAAGTACTGGCTTACGGAATATCCGTTCGCGTTCTTCGCCAGGCAGTATCTTGGCCACTTCTGAACCAGGTTTTCAGGCTTGAGCCTGTCCTCGACCAGGGTCCGATCCTCCTCATCCTCAGGATATTTGCCATATACCCAGTAATATACGCTGCGGCAGTATGACGCGTCCTGAAGTTCCACGATGTTCTCGTAGAAAGGAGCGTCGGCGCTCTTCAGGTAGTCGAGATCCACGCTGCCCACGGTACCGTAGTTATAGTCGTTGGCGTTTCCAATGTTGGCCGCGTCCCAGTCGCCGCGCTGAAGGCGGGTAAGGAAATTGGCCTTGCTCATGGCCCAGGAATCGATGCCCCAGGTCTGATCGGAAAGGAAGACGCGGTTGTTAGAGTTCTTGTTAGACTCCTCGCCGCTAAGGTAGAGAAGCGCGAATGCCTCGCCCGCATACTTGAGGCCCTTGAGGGTCACGAGAGTACCGAGGTACTTGCAGGTGGAGATGGTCGCGTTCTTGTCCGGAAGGTCGGATTCGGTGATCACGACAGGTGTCACAGGCTCGGCGCTTTCCGGAGCCTCACGGAAGATGTGCTCCTTGATCACGCGGCCGGAACGGATATAGGTGGTCTCGTAGGAGGTTCCGTAGGTGCCGGCGAAGAATTCAGAGCCGAGCTGAGTCATGCCGTTGCCGCCGTAATTGCCCGACTTGTAACCGTAACTGCCGAGGGTGAGACCTGCCGTGTGGTCGGTAGGACCGCACTTGACATATACCTTCTGGCCGAGCTTGTACTCGTTGTAGAGGGCGCTCTTGCCAATTTTGATCTCTATGCCGCCGGTCTCGTCCTGAATGTAGATCTGGTTGTAGAAGTTGCCGGGGCGGTCGGTCGAGATGACACGGCCCGCGATGACGATGTCATCCTCTATCACAAACGGATTGCCGTTGGTGTAGAGTTTGGAGAGTTCGGCGATGGTGTGGGTGACCTCGATGTCGCCCGGCTCCACTATCTGCGAGCCTTCCACATCCTCGTAATGGGCGGGATCGTCATATTTGAATGTGAATACCGGCGAAAACTCTTCGCAGGAACAGAGGAGAGCACAAAGTGCCACTGCGGTAATGATCTTCTTTTTCATATGGCGTTCCTCCCTAGAATCTGAAATAAACATTCAACATATAGTTCGCTCCCTGCATATAGAAATACTTGGAGTCAAACCTGTAATAGCGGGTATAGCTTCCGCTCTTCAGAAGACGTGTCTGCTCGTAGCCGCCTGTCTTGATGTTCAGGTTGTTGAGCAGGTTCTTCGCCTCGAGCGAGAAGCCTATCTGGTAGGTTCTGTCGATATACCACGACTTTCCTATGCTGAGGTTCAGTACGAATGCCGGATCGAACTTCTCCTGTGAGGCCATATACTCTATCTCCTCCGCGCTGAGGCCCTGGTTCACGATGTCCTCGGACAGGTACCACGAATTGCGGTGCTCCTGGCGTGCTGCGGCCGAGAGCGAATCGTCCGGACCCACTACGGCAAGTTCCGTGCGGTAAAGCGGATTCATGCTCAGGTAGGAATTGGCATAATAGTTAACTCCGAGAGAGAAGAACCAGTATGAAGGCAGACGGTAGTTGAGGCCGAGGTTGGCTGCGAGCTGCGGGGTGGAAGGCACATAGTGCTTCTGAACCTTCTCGAGTTTGTATCGGCCCTCGTCGTCGATGACGTAGTTGCCGTCGGCGTCCTTCGCATATACAGGGTGGGAAGCCCAATAGGTAATCGGCTCATTCTCAACCACTACGGCCGCACTGTTATCCACGGTCTCGGTCATCGTAGGGGTGGAGGTGTAGACGTATTCACCGAGGCTCAGCGCGCCCTGAAGGGTGAGGTTGGTGATGAAGAACGGGACCTTGAATCCGACCTCCACACCCATATGCCTCTCGTCTATGCCGGTCATCGCGAAGTTCGTGAACGAACGGTAAGAGTCGTCGTAGAAGCTCATAACCTTGCTCTGGTCGTTGATGGTGGTGTAGAAGATGCTCGCGCGCACGTTGTATCCGCCGTTGCTGTACTGATAGTTGACGTCCGTCGAGAATGTCTTCGTGGTGGTGAGGCCCGATGCCAATGTATTTCTGGTGCGGGGCGACAGGAAGGCTCCGCTGAACTTCGGCGCGTCCTCGAAGTAACCTATGTTCGCATAGGCACGGTGTCCGCCGGTGAAGTCATATTCGATGCCGGCCTTCGCGGCACCCACCAGGAATCCGGCCACGTCGCTCTTCCCGTAGGAAGACTGGTAGCCGCCGTCCTTCGAGAGGTTCACGCCGTCGATGATGTAGTCGCTGCCGTCCGCCTTCACACCCGGGAACAGACCGTTGCGCATAAGACCGTCCCTCCAGAAGCACTCGTAACCCAGACGGGCTGCGACGTGGGCCTTGAAGGCGCCGCGGTCAAATTCGCCGTTCGCCCAGAGCTTCGCGCTGCGGACCTGTGCGTAGTAGTCATATCCGTACTTGTCGCCGGTCTTGAGGACCTGAGCGCTGCCGTTGTCGAGCCAATAGTCGAGATCGTACTGTGTCTTGGCCTCGGAGAAAGCGTAGTCGCGCTCGGCGAAGTTGTTGATGTTCAGGTAGTAATTACCTCCCAGAAGGTCCTTCACGGTCTGGAAATACTCGGTGCGGTTGATGCGCCCGTTGAATCCTCCCTTGAGGGTAAACCAGCTGAGCGGACTCCACTTGCCGCTGAGGGCGAGGTTAAGGTCGTTCTGGTCGGTGCGCCTGTCCTGGAGCACGTACTTTGAACGGCCGTCCGTGGAGTTGTAGTTCACATTGTAGAGATAATCCCAGTTGATGTGCTGGGTGTCGGTATCGAAAAGCCAGGCTTCACGCTGCTGGCCCGCCTGATATTCGTCGTAACGCGAGAGGTCCGGGTTCTCGTCGTAGAAATAGCTAGGAAGGTTGCGGTAATAGTCCGGACGCGGATCGGCCGAATCATACCAGTCGAGAGCGGAATATCCGTTGCGGCCGGTTCTGAACAGGACGGTCGCGTTGAGCTCGAGATCCGTGCTCGGAGTGTAGGTGTACTTGGCCACGAAGACAGGCTCGAAGGTGCTGCGCACGCGGGCGTTGCGGATCTTGCCGTTCTGATAACCCCAGTTGGAGTTGTACATGTTGTCCTTCATAAGGTCATACACCTCCTGGGTGGAAGCGTTCTGCGCGCCTCTCTCGCCAGGGGTGGCGAAGGTCATAAGGGCCAGTTTGTGCTCGTCACTGAACTTCTTCTCGGCGCCTGCATAGTAAGAGAAATACTTGTAGTAAACGCCTTTAACCCAGTCGTTCCCGCCAAGTCGTGCAGACACGTTCACCGCGTAGCTCCAGCC
>CAYMDZ010000015.1:0-10219 GCA_964389355.1 uncultured Muribaculaceae bacterium
CTTGGTACCGTCAGCATAGTTGACGGTAAGGGTAACGGCCTTGGAACCGGCCTTGGAGAACACTACGTCCACGATAGCCTCGGATGAGGTGGCCGGAGTGGCGTCCTCGAATGTCCAGGTGCGTGAGCTTACATTGATGGAGAGGTCCTCGACCGTTACAGTCTCACCTACGATAGCCTCGGTAGGGATGGAATAGGCGAAGTCCTTGTCGATAGCAGTTTCCTTCTTGCTGCAGGAAACCGCTGCGAACATGCCGCATACGGCAGCGGCGAATAAAAGTGATCTTTTCATAAAGATTGGTATTAGTAAATTAAAAATTCCGTGTCATAAAGACGCGCGGCTGAAGCGCACTTCAAACCGCCGTCCGAGACAAATGTATGCAATAAGGCACGAAACAGGCATTTACAAATCGTTCATAGTTTCGCACTTTTGAAATAAAGTGCAGAAGCCTAGCCTTTGTAGTCTTTCGGGAGCACGCCGAACTCGGCGAAGAAGATCTTGGAGAAATAGGATATGTTGTTGAATCCCACGACGTTCATCACCTGGGTGACCGTCATCCCGGAGCCGGAAGACAGAAGTTGGGCCGCGCGCTTGAGCCTGATGCTGCGAACGAACTGTATGGCCGACATACCCGTAATGGACTTGATTTTCCGGTAAAGCTGAGGGCGTGAATAGCCCACGTTCACACACAGTTCATCCACTCCGTAGTCCGTCTCCCCCATATGCCGCTCTATGTCATCGATCAGGCACTGTATGAATTTCGAGTCCACAGGGGTGGCGGTGACGGCCGAAGGCTCTATGTTCACCTCGGTTCTGAAAGCCTGTCTCATACACTCCCTCTGCCCTATCAAATTGTCTATGCGCGAGAACAACAGCCCGGAATGAAACGGTTTTGTTATATAGTCGTCAGCCATCATCTGATAGCCCTCCATCTTGTAGATCGGCAGGTCGCGGGCCGACAGAAGGATGACCGGAATGTGAGAAGTACCCTTATTCTCCTTTATTCGGCGGCATAGCTCCAGACCGTTGGCCTTCGGCATCACCACATCGGTCAGCACGAGGTCGGGCTGTTCGGTCACGGTCCTGTCATAGCCCTCCTCGCCGTCCGAAGCGGTAATCACGTTGTATCTGGCGGACAGAAGCTGGGCGAGATATTCGCGAAGCTCGGCATTGTCATCGACCACCAGCACCAGATGCTCCCTCTCGGCTCCGCTCCTGGCGCCTTCGGTGCCGGCCGGCAGGAATTCCGTAAGCGGGTCGTAATTGGAGATATGGTCGCTGTTCTCGTAGTTGCGGTCTATGTCTTCTGGCTTGAACTGGCCGCATCCATATGGCAGCAGCACGTAGAATGTGGTCACTCCGCCCGGCACAGACTCCGCCCAGATCTTCCCGGAATGCGAGAGCACGGACGATTTACTTATCGCCAGGCCAATGCCCATTCCGCCGCGGTCGTTGTTCCGGCCCTGACGGAAACGGTCGAACACGTACGGCAGATCCTCCGGCAGAATGCCGATTCCGAGGTTCGAAACGCTCAGCAGCGCCCCGTCGGCAGTGTCCCTGAGGGTGATGTCGATCTTGCCCCCGCGCTCCGGCGAATATTTTATCGCATTGGACATCAGGTTGAGCACTACCTTCTCCATGCTGTCCTTGTCAATGAACAGCTTGCGGGGCAGTTCCTGAATGTCCATATTGAACTCATAGCTGCGGGACTTGGCCAGCGGCTGAAACAAAAGGCAGATCTCCTGAACGAAACGCGCGAAATCCACCTCCACCACGTGCAGACGCACCTGTCCGTTGTCGGATTTGCGAAGATCCGTCACGCTCTCTATGTGCTTCTGCAGAATCTTCACGCTCTTTTCCACCAGATGCAGCCGGCTCAGCGTCCCCTTGCCGAGGTTCGGATTGCTGAGCAGCTCCTCGACCGGAGTGCTTATGAGGGTGAGCGGTGTGCGGATTTCGTGCATGAAGTCCGTATGGAACTTCAGCTCCTTCTCGTTGCGTTCCCGCTGATCCTCCTTCAACTTCTCCTCCAGATCCAGCCTATGCTTCTTCTCCGAACGCTTTTTCAATATGATTATCAGGCCAATCATTGCCGCGAGAATCAGCACCGCATAACAGATCCTGGCCACAGACGAAGCGTACCACGGCGGCAGAATCCTTACCGGCATGCTTGCCGGAGCCTCGCACCATACCCCGTCGCTGTTCGACCCGTACACACAGAAAGTATAGCTTCCCGGACGCAGGTTCGAATACACCGCCACGGCGTTTTTCCCGTCAGTGTAATGCCATGCATCGTCCCAGCCCCTGAGCATATACCTGTACTGATTCTTCTCCGGAAGACTGTAATGCATGGAAGAGAAGCGTATCGAGAGGTTGTTCATCGAATGCGGAAGCCGGAGGGACCCGGACTGTAAGGATGCCGTCTCCCCGTTCACCGCCACACCGGTAATCCTGACTCTGGGCGCTATGGCATTGTCCCTTATGTCCTCCGGCGAGAAGAGATTGAATCCGTTCACTCCGCCGAACGCCATCCTGCCGTCGGAAAATCCGGCCGCATCCCAAATCTTGAACGAATTGCTCTGCAAGCCGTCCTTCCTGGTGAACCCCCTCACCACACCGGTCCCGGGATTGAACTTCGTGATACCGAACCCTCCCAGCCAGAAATTCCCGTTCCTGTCTTCCAGAACGGATTCGAATTCATTGTTCACGAACTCCGGGCAGGTGGTCTTGTTGTAAATTCTGAACTCCGGCTCCGGCCCGTCCTTTGTCATCTTGGCCAGGCCAAGTCCCAGGACAGAAACCCACAGACTGTCATCGGCGTCACGATGGATGAACGACACGAACTCCCCCGCGCTGTCCCCGGAGCGCACATGAATGGGGTCGATCCCGGCGATGCTCCCGTCCTGCGCGCACCTGATGCGGTTAAGGCTCGCCCTGGTGCCCACCCAGACCGTAGTGCCGTCTATGAGCAAATCAGTGGTGAAATCGTCGCTCAGCGAATTGGCATCCTTCGAAGAATGGGCGATATTGGTCCACTCCCCTGTGTTCCTCCCGGACCGCCATACCCCGGACGCGGTGGTAATCCACATCCTTCCGAAGCTGTCACAGGCCAATTTGTACACGCTCAGCGTGCCCGGAAGCCCGCTGACGGCCGAAAGCTCGAACGGACGGCCGCTGACGCACTTTTCCACTTCGGAGCGTCTGACCACGGCCACGCCGTTATCCCACGAGCCAAGCCAGATGTTGCCCTGCACATCCTCGTAAATGGCGGAAACCGGCATCGAGCGGAAACGCGCGAGCGAGCTGCTGCTGACCCTGCGAAGGGCATTGCCGTCCAGCACCGCCAGACATCCGTCGCGTGACGAGGTCCAGAGCCTGTCGTGACTGTCCACGAACATCGTGACCACCTGATGGCCGTTGTCAGGGAACGGGTCCCAGAGCCCGAAGGCACGGCTGGTGGCCGTACTGCGGAAGCACCCGCTGCCGTTCGTACCTATCCACAGCACGTCCGAACTGTCGCAGAAAATCGTGGACACCTCTATCTCGGAGCCGCGCGAAAGCGAATTCCACGGAACTATATCGCCGGTCAGCCTGCACTGCCTGTCGTATTTCAGGATGCCGTTACGGGCCGTGCCCACCACGAATCCGTCTCCGTCACCGCTGAGGAATGCGCTTCTGGAATCCAGCCTGTTGATCTGACGGACCGTTTCCGTGCGCACATCGTAGATATATGTGCCCTGATATGAAGTGACGAGTATCTCAGTGTCAGAAAGCCGTACGAAATCCGTGGCGAATATCCCGTTGCAGACCATTCTGAGGCCTTCCTGAGCGCTGAACACCCCTATTCCGCGGCCGATTCCCACCAGAATGTCGTCTCCATCCAAAGTGCAGCCCGACAGGCAGACCTCCCCGAAGGACCAGGATGAGACGTTGTATCCGTTCTGATCCTTTCTTATCTGCGATATGCCGGAATTGGTGCAGACCCACACGGACTGGCCGTCGGAGGAGGCGAATATGGAATTGACGCAGTTGCTCGCCACGTCGAGCGTAATGATGAACCTGTCCGCCACGGTGTCGTATATGGTAAGGCCGCCGTTCTCTGTACCCACATACAGGAGCTTTCCCGCCAGACACAGCGAACGTATCCTGGAGCTCTTCAGAATGGAGCCGGACATATCCCAGGAATCCAGCACGTTGCCGTCGTAGCGGCACAGTCCGGAATAGGTTCCTATCCAGATATACCCGTCGCCGTCCTGTACTATGGAGGACACGTCGGTATGCGGAAGCCCCTCGTCTATAGACAGCTGCTCCATATATGAATAGGACTGGGCGCCCGCCTGCAGAACCGCAGACAGCGCGAGCGCCATGCTCAAAAATCCTCTGAAAAGACTCTTCATCACCCTCTTTCATAACCTCCTCCCCCTGCGGGAAAAGGATTGACTGCAAAACATCAATTTATACGAACAAAATTAGCGCAATTTTCACGTATATTATAAAAAAAGTGTACTTTTGCGCCTGCAAAATACACTTTTTATGAAGAAATTTATCTCATTGCTCGCGCTGGCCTTTGCGCTGGTTTCCTGCGGCACGACCCGCTCGGTAGGTTACGCTCCGAAACTTTTCAGTCAGGATGACTGTTCAGTCGATTTCTCCGTTCTCACCGAAGGCAGCGACCTTTTCATCGTAGTCGCACTGTCTTCCGAAGAGATTACCTACTCTCAGAATCCTGTAATGAAACTCAGGACCTTTGACGGAGATGTTCTCGAACTTCCGGGGACAGGCGTCAATGCGCATCCTTCAGATGACCACGCCGTTATCGACGGAAAGCCCATCACCACGCACCAGCTCAAATCCATCGCCCAGTTCCAGATTACCGAAGATCAGGTGGAACTTCTCAAGAGCGGAGTCAAGAAGATCCGTCTTTCCACCGTCCCTATCGTCCACGAGAAGACTTTCAGACGCGACGAGATCGGCAAGTGGCTTTACAGGCAGCTTCGCCAGGCCAACGACTTCTAGTCGTCCGACTCCGCCATCTTCAGGGCCTCGCTGAGGGCCAGTTTACCGTTGAAGCACATCAGAGCGCCATCGTCCGGGCTGAATATTATGAAGTCCTGCACGGTGGCGCCGTCGTCAAGCACCTTGCCGTACATCCTGACCAGCTCGCCGTCGTCCGTGGACTCCATTATAAGGTCCACGTTTTTCGAGAGGATCTCCTCGGCACGGGCGTTGAACCTGGCCCTGTCCTTCTCTGACGCATCCTCGTAATCGACCATAAGCATACCCTTGACGCCGCTCATTATGGCCATAGCGGTCTTCATCTCGTCGGCATCCGAATCGTCCATCTCGAGTTCATCAGAGTCCGCGCACTTCATCGCGAACTTCATCACATCCATCATAAGGCCGCCCATCTTCAGGACTTCGAAACCCTCGACCTTGTCGAAGCTTCCGGCCAGCTTGGCAAGCTGCGAATAGGTACTGCTTTTCGCACTAAGGCATACCGTGCCGAGCAGCACGGCTATGCAGATACTTACAAACCTTTTCATCTCTCTACCTATCAATCAGTTTGCCCACCTTAGCCTTCTCGATGCTGCCGTCTATGCACATGAACGTAACTTCATCCTCTTCATACGACAGCATAACCAGGCTCTTTATGATATCCCCTTCGGAGACGCTGTAGATCTGCACCTGCTCGCCTTCTTCATTGGCCTCCATCATAAGCTCATATTCGCCTTTCTCGACCAGGGACTGCACCTCGCCACCCAGTTTTTTCGCCAGCTTGGCATTACCCTCTATCTCGATGACATAGAATCCTGTCAACGACTTGATGGCGTCCAGCCCCTCATCTTCCACCTCCGGGAGTCTTCCCATCATCGAAAACATTGAAGGAGAGATATATACGGCCGATACGCCTTTTTCTCCCGAATATCTGCTGTAAATGTCCTTTGCGCCGTTCTGTGCGAACAGACTTACCGATGCGAGCATAAGAGCCGCCGCTAAAATTATTCTTTTCATAATGCAAATTATTTATTGTCAAACACTTTTCCGACCTTGTGAAGCCGGGCTTCAGTTTTGCGCGCCAAATCTTCAGCCTTCTCCATCCGGTCACTTATCATCCTTAACGATTTTTCCATCTGTGCGTAGGCCAGTTCAGGACTCTCGAACGTATCCACCAGCTCGGTCTCCCTTTGCTGAGGGGCCAATGCCCAGATGAACACTCCTACCGCCACGGCCGCCGCTGCGAATGCCCAGGCCATCCTGCGCCGCAGAGTCCTGCGGGCCAGACTCATCTGAGTGCGGGCGTTCTGCTCACTGATGCCCGTCTGAGCCGTAATGTCTTCGTAGCTGCACCCGTCCAGGGCCTTTTTCACCAGCACGCTCTTCTGCCCTTCCGGAAGTTTCTCCACTTCCGCCATCGTGGCCGCGAGCTGTTCCTTCAGTGCCAATCTCTCCTCTATCCCCGGCTGCTCCTCCGCCAGGTCGGCGGGCATCTGAGTGCCGTTCCTGTTCTCGGCGCTCTTCAGCCTGTCCAGGCACTGGCGTTTGATTACGGAATTGCAATACGACTTCGGGGACTCTATCTCAGAAAGGCTGTCCCTTCTGTTCCAGAGCTTTACATACAGGTCCTGCACCATATCCTCCGCATCGTCGCGGGAAGAAAGGAGCGAGGCCGCATAATCTACCAGCGAGTCTCTGAATCCTAAAAAATCTTCGTATTGCATAACTGTCCCCTGACCAAAATTCGTTTTACATTCTGCAGCGCGCCGCCCGGCTTCCGCCGTTTCCCGCTTCCGCCGTTCCCGCGCTTACACATTAAAGACGACAAAGTACGGAAAATGTTAAGACAAAAATAGCGCTTTTTCATATCTTTGCAGCCTATGGCTCCAAATGTCCGGAAAACTCTCAAGATAACGGCCTCCTTCGCGCTCGCCGGAGTGCTGATATACTTCTCATTCAGAGGGATAGACTGGCCTGTATTCCTGCAGGACCTTAAGGACACCCGGTGGGGATGGATTCTGGTGTTCGTGCTTACCGCCGTCGCCGCGCTGCTGTTCAGGGCGCTGTGCTGGCAGGCGATGATAAAGCCTCTCGATCCGGGCATCAGCCTTCACCGCGTCTGGAGCGCGAACAATGTCGGCAACCTCACGAATGCGGTGATTCCGGCTTCGGGCGAACTGGTGCGCTGCGCCTATGTGGCCGGAGAAAAGGCCGGGTACGACGCCGTCCTGGGCACGGAACTTATGGAGCGCATCTGGGACACATTGGCCATCACGCTGCTGGCCGTCATATCGATAATCACAGGAAGCGAGTCCATCTCGAAGTTCTTCTCCGAGCATATCTGGGGACCGTTGGCATCGAATACGTCACTTCTCCTATGGACGGGCGCGGGGATCGTAGCCGTGGTGCTGTTCATCGTGCTGGCATTCAGACTTAAGGACAGATACCGGCTTATGGGCACCGTGGCGGGATTTTTCAGCGGACTCGGACACGGGATTGTCGCTTTCAGGGACATACGCCCGTTCTGGCGGTTCCTGGTTTATACCATACTGCTGTGGCTGATGTACATAGCGATGTATATGTGCATCATCAGAGCCGTCCCGGCGCTGTCCTGCCTGGGGCTTGCCGATGCGCTGTTCCTGGCTGCTGTGGGCAATTTCGCCTCCGTCATCCCGGTTCCGGGCGGACTGGGAGCATACCATTATCTTATAGCGCTGAGCATCTCCGGAATCTACGGGCTGAGCTGGGAGGCGGGAATTCTCTTCGCCACACTTCAGCACGAGCTCCACGCCGTGGTCCTCGTCCTGCTCGGCATCCTCTCCTACTTCCGCCTGAATCTTCGCAAATCCGCCAAATCAGCCTAGCGCACCCTGTCGGACAGAGCAGTCCGTTAAGGCCGTCTTCAGAGCCATCCGTCTGAGCCGTCAGCCAGGGCAGTCAGTCAGAGCAGTCAGTCAGAGCAGTCAGCCAGGGCAGAGACTTTTCGAAGCGTTTGCCCGTATAGGGTCGCGAAGCGACAGCGGAGAAAAGACTCTGCCCTGACTGAACATTAAAGGCCGATATTTTCCATACCGAAGAATCCGTCAGATATCGGACAATGAGGTTGAGCCAATTGCGAGTACGGAACGCAGAGTTGCAAAAAAAAAGCATATCTTTACACTATGAACATTCTCACTTCGATATTTATGGTGGTGCTGGGGGTGATAGCCACCAGGCCCGAGGCCAATCCTTCAGGCCGGCTTCTCACGATGAAGGAAGCCACCATCACACGCAGCGTCTACCCGAAGATTCCCTCACTGCCCCGCCCGGAGCGGAAACCCTGCGCATTCTTCGAAAAGGACGGCAGCGTATATTATGTGGAAGGCACGGACACCCTGAGCGTGGCCATTCGCGAGGGCGCGACCAGTTACGGCACCACCGTGAGCCGCAACGAATTCGGCATTGACGGCGGTATCTTCCCTTCCCCGAGCGAAACGCTGTGCGCCTACTACGCGAAGGACGAAAGCCTGGTGCCGGACTTCCCCATCCTGGACATCACCACCGCATCGAACAAGGCGATCAAATACCCCTTCGCCGGCACTGAGAGCGAAAGAATCACCCTCTGGGTCTATAATGCCGATACCGGAGACCATACGCAGATAAACGTCACCGACTTCGGGCCCGACCGCTACCTCACCCAGATCACCTGGCACGGCGACAAAGAGATTCTGATCCAGGTGCTTGACCGCGCGCAGAGCCGCATGCACATTAACCTCTACGACGCCTCCACAGGCCAATTCATAAAGACCGTACTCACCGAACAGAACGACGCCTGGGTGGAACCGTACGGCGGAATGCAGTTCATCTCGGAGGGCGTGTTCATCTACAGCACGGACAACCGCGACCATTACAAGAACCTGTACCTGGTGGACCTTAGCACCTGCGAAGTGAAGAGAATCGTTGGCACAGACGCCGACATAGAACTGGCGGGTGTGGACAAAAACTATATCTACTACAATTCAGCCGAGATCTCCCCTGCCGAGAACCATCTGTTCAGAGTCAAGGTCACCGGCCGCAAAAGCCTGACCGCCACCAAAATAGGCAAGCCGCAGAGGCTCACGAAGGAGTCCGGCTGGCACCGCATCATTATGGGCGAAGGCGAATACACCGACATCTTCAGCAGCTTCGACAACCCCGGCTGGACCAAGGTGTTCACTACGGACGGCCGACTGAAAAAGACCCTTCTCGAAGCTCCGGACCCTCTTGCCGAATACGCCGTGCCGCAGATGGAATTCGGAACGGTGCCTTCGGCAGACGGAAAATACGAGAACCACTACCGACTGCTCTATCCCCTCGGATTCGATCCGCAGAAGCAGTACCCGCTCATAGTCTATGTCTATGGAGGGCCCCATTCCCAGATGGTCAACGACTCCTGGCTGGGGAATATCCGGATGTGGGAAATGCTTATGGCTCAGCGCGGTTACATAGTCTATATACAGGATAACCGCGGCACCCAGAGACACGGGGCAGACTACGAGAAGGCCATCAACCGCCATTGCGGCCAGGCCGAGATGGAAGACCAGATGGTAGGCGTCAACCGACTTCTGGAGCAGCCCTGGGTGGATTCTTCGCGCGTGGGCGTACACGGCTGGAGCTACGGCGGATTTATGACCATCTCGCTCAAGCTCACCTACCCGGACGTCTTCAAGGTCGCAGTCGCCGGAGGGCCTGTCATCGACTGGAAATGGTACGAAGTGATGTACGGCGAGCGCTATATGGACACTCCGCAGGCCAATCCTGACGGATTCGAGGCTTCGAGCCTTCTGAACAGGGCCTCCGCGCTGACCGGGCATCTGCTCATCTGTCAGGGAGCCATCGACAACGTGGTCCTCTGGCAGCATTCGCTGTCCTTCGTGCAGAAATGCATAGACGCCGGACGGCAGGTGGACTATTTCCCGTTCCCTAAGGCCTACCACAATATGACCGGGCTCGAGCGCGTCTATCTTTACGACAAGATCTCCGACTACTTCGACCTGTACCTGTAAAACGGTGTCCGGAGAAAATTTTACAGATGGCATTCAAAGTATTATAATATAACAAGATACATAGTAAAAATTATTTTTTGATTAGAAAATGCACACATACATCGAACAGAACAAAGACAGATTTTACGAGGAACTCTTCTCGCTCCTGCGCATCCCGTCTGTAAGCGCCAAGCCTGAACACAGGCAGGATATGGTCCGCT
>CAYMDZ010000016.1:0-9897 GCA_964389355.1 uncultured Muribaculaceae bacterium
CTTGACGAGCACGTCGCCCTTCCTGTTATGATAGAACACGATCTGAAGGTTCGACGCCATGGGCATACGCTGGAATCCGTACCACACGTCCGGGGCTTCAGCGAGATGGTGCGCCTCCCCTATCTCCTGCACTCGCAGAAGGCACATAAGGGGCGACAGTCCGGTGTCGTGCCCGAAACGCAGGTCTGCAGCGTGATCTCCCCCGGCCAATGCGGCATCGGCCTTGTCGAGAATGTCGCGGAGTATGCGCTGGCCCACCAGATCCTTCGAGCGGCCGTTCTCCACCGTAGCGCCCATACTGTTATAATAGTCCGTGTCGGAATACCTCCACATCCCGTACACCTCGTCGAAAGTGTAATGTCTGTAGATGAACGGATCCTCGATATCCAGACACTGGCCGATCGCGCCGGCACTGAACACCGAATAGATGAATCTGCGCGAATCGCGTTGCGGGAAGTATTCCAGGGCGGCGGTGGAATCCGTCACCCAGGCGGTCATAATACGCGAAGGGTCGAGCGAAGCATTGAGGACCGAATCCCTGATGAACCGGCTGCGCTCGGTGGTTCTCGGCACGCCGCGCGAATTGCTCAGATACTCGGTGAACCTCTCCCCGGCGTCCATCGTGAACTCCAGGTCAGGATTCTCGCGCGTGAGCTGGACACAGAAATTGGCCATACTCTGAATGCAGCGCTGCACGGCGGTAGCCACGCAGTACACTTCCGGGCGGTCCTTCTGGCGGAAAACCTGCGGGTAGCGCGAATACATCCTGTGCGCAATGGCCCGGTGCTGAGCGGCTCCCTTGTGGGTAAGGTATCCGACCTGGCCCTGATGGGCATCCTGAAGAATCTTGATGTCCGAACGGACGGATTGGCCTTCAGCGGTAAGAAGTCCGTGCACATCGAGCGAATCGAGCACGTTCATCACATCGTCAAGAGGGCGCGCACCCCAGTGGTAGCGGCTGCCGTGCCTTCCGTAATGACTTATGTAGAAGGGAGTATAGCCTTTGGGCGCAGGGGTGTCGTAAATCCGGTCGGGCGCCTCATAGTTATGGTGAAGGTTCGCGCTTCGGGTGATGTCTTCCTTCAGAAGTTCGCGGGCATCCCCCTCCTGAGCATAGACGGAGCCGCATATCAGACAGGCCGCGCCGATTAAAAGTGCAATTCGGGTCTTCATAGATACAAATTTAATGATTCCTGGAAAATAACTTGGTGTTTTTGTGGGTCTTTTTGTTCTAATTCGTATTTTTGTCGCCCGAAAATTTTCCGAGGATGAGCGAAAAAGCAATTCTGGTCTTCAACTCCGAACACGACCTCTGCCTGGCCAACAACGACGTCAGTTTCGTGCCGCCCGAATCGGCCTGCCGGTTCAGCCGGGACTGCGGAAGCATTATGCGCTTTCTGCCGGACAGTCACAGGCCGATCACGGTGTGGGGCTGGGACAAGACCATACGGCACAGGCTGCTTCTGGACGGGGCCAATCCCTCCCTGCTGCCCTCCGACGAATACCTTCAGTGCGTGCGCGAACTCTCCCACCGCCGGACCGCCATCCTGTGCAATGACTTCATACGCCGCGCCTTTCCTTCGCGGGACTGGATGTGCGATGCCGGGGCCGTGGAAGCCTTCGATCTGGAGTCCGTCAGGCGCACAGTGGATCTCTACGAAGACACCATACTCAAATCCCCGTGGTCCAGCAGCGGGCGGGGCCTCAGAATGGTCAGCAGCACATCATGGACGGAAAGCGACCTGGGCTGGTGCCGGAACATCATAGCCAAACAGGGCAGCGTAATCGTCGAAAGGCGCAGCCGAGACCTCGCCATGGACTTCTCCATGCAGTTCGGAGTATCCGCCGGGAGCGTGCATTTCCGGGGATATTCCATCTTCCGGTCAGTTCACGGGGCCTACCAGGGGAATCTGCTGGCATCCAATGACTTTATGGCCTCGCGCATCTGCGCCTACATCGCCCCTTCAGTTCTGGAAGACGTCCGGAAGGCGGTGCAGGAATTCATCTCGGAGCAGTTCGCCGGACGGTACGAAGGAAATCTGGGTGTGGATATGTTCATCGCCCGTGGCGGACAGGGCGGATACACGCTCAATCCCTGCGTGGAGATAAACGTAAGGAACAATATGGGGCTGGTGGCCAGGAACCTGTTCGACAGCCGTTTCAGCGCGGAGCACCCGGGAGAAGACGGGACATTTCAGATGTCCGTGCTGTATTCTCCTGACTATGAAGAACTTTGCCGACTGGCAGCCGGATGCACGGAGGTGCTCACTCCAGAATTCGACGCATCGTCCCATTATGTGATAGGGATTCTTCCGGTCAAATAACATACGGGCACATATATGCGCGGATACACTTTGGGCGGAAGTGGTCCTCCCGCTGATGCCTGTATCTCACGCAATCGGGCCCCGGGGCCTGTCAACTCATCAATTAAATCTCAGTAAAAAGAATGAATATCAATTTCAATATACGGAAGGCCAGACTATGCTCAGGCCTTAGCCAGGAAAAGCTGGCAGCCAGGATCGGAATATCCCGACAGGCATACTACAACATCGAAAGCGGACGCACCAGACTGATCCACAAAAAGCTGGAACTTATAGCCAGGGAATGCGGCGTCACGCTGGAAGACTTGCTGACGTCGGACAGTGATATTTGAGCAAATAATAGTATATTTGCAATGAACTTCTTTTACTAGAGACCAAAAATCGCCAACTTTTTGCAACTCTCTCCCATAGTGAAAGAAGGCCCGACCAGCTTTGGCGTGGCCTTCTATTGTGGGAAATGGGTGTTTGGCGATACCTTGGTCTTCAATAGCGGGTCACGCCATTTGTTTACAGCCGGTTATTCTCCCGAAAGCAGCCTTTCAAGCTGGTCCGTCTGGTATTTTTCTATCTTTTTGAGACTTTCTATGTATCCCGACTGCTGGGTCAGCATCTCCTGCATATCCGTAAGCCGGATCTGCATTTCCCGCCTCTCCCGCTCGGAATAGGCGAGTTTCTCTTCCTTCTCGCGAAGTTCCTGCCTCAGAGAAGAGGCGTCGGGTGCGGGATCGTAGCCGAGCAGCAGATGATCCACGCTGATGCACAACTGGTCCGCGATTTTCGGCAGCTTCCTGTTGATCATTATGGTCTTGCCCTGTTCGATATTGTTATAGGCCTGACGGGAGATGCCAAGTTTTCTGGCCATCTCCTCCTGTGTCAATCCCAAAGATTTGCGCTGTTCACGAATGTTGCGCCTGAGCAGTTCTATATTCATAGTGTATGCATTATGTTAGTTTGGACAAAGTTACGGCGCTTCCTTGCGCCTGTCAACCAACCAATGCTTTACACTGACAATCCCCGCTTTACAATATTCAGATTTTTTCGACGAATTTCGAATACACGTCCCGAATGACCAGCCCGGAAAGGGTCATTCCGAAGATGGCCGTGACGTGGGCGGTCGTACCGTTGATCTGTGCCTTGGAGCAGGACCAGTCGTGATTTACGAGCGAAGGATCCCCCGGAGCGTCCTGCTCCTTCGGGCAGAGATACTCTTCGGCATCGCCGAATTGGCCCCGGCCGCGGTTGGGAAGAACCTCGTCGTCATAGACGCACAGGAACGGCTTCGAAGGCAGGGTCCCGGCACGCTTCATCTTCTTTCGCAGAGCCGCACCGAGCGGACAGCCGCGCACGCTCCAGTATTCGGCGACCTTCACCTTCAGAGGGTCCACCTTCAGCGCCGCGCCGAGCGAACAGAAGAAAGTGGCCGTGCTCGCAGAGGCCCTGAGTATAAGGAGAGCCTTGTTCTTCATCGAGTCCACAGCATCTATCACATAGTCATAGGCGTTCAGGTCGAACTCGTCTGCCGTCTCATCGCAATATATCTTCTGCACGGCCGTGATCTCGGCCTCCGGGTTAATCTCGAGAAGGCGCTCGCGCAAAGCCTCCACCTTCACCTGACCGACGGTACGGGTCGTGGCCATCAGCTGACGGTTCACATTGGTGACGCTCACCCTGTCCGAATCCACTATGGTAAGATGGGTTATGCCGCTGCGCACAAGGCCCTCGGCACACCAGCTGCCGACACCGCCCACACCGAAGATTATCACCTTCAGAGCGGAAAGAGCCTGCATGACGTCGTCTCCGAGAAGGAGTTCCGTCCTGTCATATATCGCCTTCATATTCACAGCCAATTCTTCTGAACACAAAAAAGGCCGTCGGCTCAAACCAACAGCCCTTTCGTAGTCCCTACAGGAATCGAACCTGTATTTAAGGTTTAGGAAACCTTCGTTCTATCCGTTGAACTAAGGGACCATAAAGAGCACTGACTACTCAGCGCTCTTTTCGATTATCTGACGTCCTCTGTAAAAGCCGCATTCAGGACAAACGCGGTGGTAGATTACTGTAGCGCCACAATTCGGACAAGTAGCAAGGGTAGGTACCGGAGCGAAGTCGTGGGTACGTCTCTTGGCTGTTCTCTGTTTTGAGAATTTGTGTTTTGGATGTGCCATTTTTTTATTCTTTTAAATTATTATTTACTTAAAAACTTTGTAGTCTCCTCGTTACATTGGCCTTCCGGATGAACTCTGCGAAGCGGAAGGGAAGTTATGATATAGTCATATACGTCTTGACTAAGATCAATCTCTTGGCCTTCAGGAACATAATTCTCCTCGAACCCAGTTTCCACGTCCAGGGCAAGGGGGTCCAGACACAGGTCGCAGCAGACAGTCACAGTGCCTTTTATCCGGCAGGTGACATCCACGCTGGTTCCTCTGTTCCTGACGTCATAATCGACTTTAACGTCGGCGTCAAGAATGTCGGCATTCCCGAAACTCTCAAAGAACTTCTTGTCAGCAACGGCGCTGAATGCTTTCGCACCAGTGCCGATACCGTTCAGGTTTACTACAAAGGGTTGCAAAGTTAACAAATTTATTTTTAAAATCAATCTACATTGTCGCTATTTCTCTTGCGGGCCAGCGGGTCCAGCAGGATCTTGCGAATTCTCATATAGTGAGGGGTAACCTCCACGAGTTCATCCTCCTGAATGTACTCCAGAGCCTCCTCCAGAGAGAACTTGATAGCCGGCGGAAGGATGATCTTGTCATCCGAACCGGCTGCGCGGACATTGGTAAGCTTCTTGGTCTTGCAGATGTTGATGTTCAGATCCCTCTCACGGGTATGCTCGCCAACTACCTGACCTGCATAGATTTCCTCTCCCGGCTCCACGAAGAAGCGGCCTCTGTCCAGGAGCTTGTTCATCGAATATGCGCTCGAAATTCCGGTCTCAAGAGAAACCAGCGAGCCGTTGTTCCTGCGCTCGATGTCGCCCTTGTAAGGCTGATAATCCTTGAACCTGTGAGCCACGACAGCCTCGCCCTGCGTAGCGGTGAGAAGGTTGCTCCTCAGTCCCATAAGTCCGCGGGTAGGTATCTCGAACTCCAGCAGGGTCCTGTCTCCGCGCGGTTCCATATGCACGAGGGCACCCTTGCGGCGGGTCGAAATCTCGATGGCGGCTCCCACGAACTGCTCAGGCACCTCGATGGAAAGTTCCTCGATAGGCTCGCACCTCTGACCTCCGATAGTCTTATCCAGCACCTTGGGCTGGCCGACCTGAAGTTCGAAGCCCTCGCGGCGCATAGTCTCAATCAGCACCGAGAGATGAAGCACGCCGCGTCCGTAAACCACGAACGAATCGGCGGTGAGGCCCGGTTTAACCTTGAGGGCCAGATTCTTCTCGAGCTCCTTGTCAAGTCTGTCCTTGATATGGCGCGAAGTGACGAACTTGCCGTCCTTGCCGAAGAAAGGCGAATTGTTTATGGTGAAGAGCATACTCATCGTAGGCTCGTCGACTGCGATAGGAGGCAGCGCCTCAGGATTCTCGAAATCCGCAATGGTATCTCCGATCTCAAACCCGTCGATACCGACCACAGCGCAGATGTCGCCGCAGTGAACTTCCTCGGCCTGAGCCTTGCCAAGGCCCTCGAACACCATCAGCTGCTTGATCTTCTGCTTCTGGATCACATCGTAACGCTTGCAAAGGCTGACATTCTGGCCGACTTTCAGAGAACCGCGGGTGATCTTGCCCACTGCGATACGGCCTACATAAGGGCTGTACTCAAGCGAAGACACCAGCATCTGCGGAGTGCCTTCCACCACTGCAGGAGCGGGAATCTCTTCCAGAATGACGTCGAGCAGAGGAATGATGTCGGTGGTAGGCTTGTTCGGGTCGAGCGACATCCAGCCCTGCTTGGCTGAACCGTACACCGTCTTGAAGTCGAGCTGCTCCTCCGTAGCGTTCAGATTGAACATAAGGTCGAACACCTCTTCCTGCACTTCGTAAGGACGGCAGTTCGGTTTGTCCACCTTGTTTATCACCACGATAGGCTTCTTGCCGAGCTGAAGGGCCTTCTGAAGCACGAAACGTGTCTGAGGCATACATCCTTCGAAAGCGTCGACAAGCAGAAGAACACCGTCGGCCATATTCAGCACGCGCTCCACCTCTCCACCGAAATCGCTGTGGCCCGGAGTGTCTATAATGTTGATCTTGACACCTTTATAGGTTACGGACACATTCTTCGCCAGAATGGTGATGCCTCTTTCCCTCTCCAGGTCGTTGTTGTCCAGGATGAGTTGTCCGAGGTTCTCCGGCTGACGCACCAGATTGGCCTGATAGATCATTCTGTCCACGAGAGTAGTCTTACCGTGGTCTACGTGTGCGATAATCGCGATGTTTCTGATTTCTGTCATACACTGCTCTAAAAAAACGAAGTTGCCACTTTTGCGGCAACTTCATAGTGCGCGAGATGAGACTCGAACTCACATGTCGTAATTGACACTAGCTCCTGAAACTAGCGCGTCTACCATTTCGCCACCCGCGCAATTAGGGACTGCAAATATAGTAAAAATATTCAAAATATGTAAGATATGCTCAAAATTATCCGATTCGGCTTCAGAAAGTAGTTCTCCCCCTTCTCCCTTATGCGCGAACAGGTCTCACATCCGTATACTTTGTACGATTCGTAGCCTCCCCAGAAACCCCATCCGGCGTCCAGATTGAAATGCTTGCTCAGAATCCTGGAATATCCTATCAGGAACGAAGCCCCGTACCGGTCACCTTCACGAAGGTAGTCCCCCGTCTGACTGAACTCCTGATACGCGGCGTCTGCGCTAAGCCACCATCCGGCATACAGATACCAGGGCCAATATCTGGTCCCCAGCGTAAAGCTGCGCTGCCGGCTGTCCGGGGAATACGGGTTGTATCTCACTCCGGCGCCTACGCTCCAGTGCTCAGACACCCCTACGGAAGCGTCCATATTCAAAGTCCCTCCGGACACATAATCTGTCAGATTGGTCGAAACGGCCACCCTTTTCTCCTGCGCCGCCAAAGGTGCTGCGCCTATTCGCAGCACCACCAGCATCAGCGGCAATAGCCTCCTGAACAACATAAATTATGAAAAACTCCAAACAACTATAAATATCTGTTAAATGCCTCGTTTATAATGCTCTTGCACTCGGGATACAGGGTAATGAGCCTGGATTTCAGGTTCTCCTTCGTGTGCACGTCCGACTGCAGGGCGGGGAATATCTTGAACCGGTTCATCCCGCGATCGTCCAGGTAGATGAGAATCTCCGGATGGAACCAGTATTTGGCCCCGTAAGTGGTCGTCCAGTCATCATACCTCTCCCTGAAGAGGATGTTCTCCACATAATAGGCCCACATCTCCCCCACTTCGCAGTATCCGGCATTGTCTTCCGCGCCGGTGCCGTAGGTCACGCCTCCGGAATCCAGGTAGGCCGCCAGGATGAAAGTGGCATAAGTGTCCCAATAGAGGTTGCCCACCTGCATATAATGGCTGACGTGAGCCAGCTCGTGCTGCACATTATGATATATCTGCCTGTAAGTCTGATAGTTCTTCGTGCCCAGGATTATGTCCGGCATAAAGAGTTTGACGATGGGTTTCCATTCTCCCAGTATCCCGCTTATCAGGTCTGTGTCAATTATGGCCCCCTGATGAAGCATTACGGTGGCGCTGCTTTCCATAAGGCCTATATTCCAGATGGTAAGATTGGCAGGCGGAGTCTTGATCTTCACCCCGTTCGCCGAGCAGGCCTCATAATAGTCGTACGCGGCGTTGTTGATGGCGCAGCGCTTGAACATCCCCCTGTCGGAATCCTCGCTGACCGTAACGCTGCAGCCGGTGGAAGGCTGCTTGCCAAGCGTGGACAGCGACCCCTTCACGAGCACCGCGTTGAATCCGAGCGTGAAGCCCTTGCTGTTCGTATAGACCAGACGGAAGCGCGGCTTGGACTTGAAACTTTTCTTCATCTGATAATAGCCGTCCGCATCGGTGAAGCAGCGGTCGAATTTCACGAACACGTTGCACGACACCTGCACTCCGGCCACGCCTATGGTGTCGGGATCGTGATCCTTGTCCACTATGCAGATCCTGCCCTGAGGGATATGCGCCGTCTTTTCGGCCTTGGTCTCCGGCACGAGCAGATCTTCGTTCCCTGTGAGCCTGAAGGATTCCCTCTCCACTGCATCCCAGTCCACCCAGCCTAGTCCGGCCTTGGTAACGTTCTCCGCTTCAGCCAGATAGCATTTGTGCAGAAGCTCGCACCTCACGGATACCGGCGCCTCGAAATCGGGCGGCACCACGGCATACTGCCAGGTTATCTCATCCTCGCCGATCTCGGGGTCGTGATAATAGTCCCCTTCCTCCACGATGCTGTAATCCATAGGATGGTCGAGCATCTTCACGCCCATCTTCTCGAGGGTCTCCAGATCCTCCCTGCTGCCCGGAAGCAGCCTCACATAATAATCCGTCGCCTCGAGCTGAACCGCCTCGGCCTTCGTGGGATAGAGCGAGGAAAGAGCCTTGGTCATATTGTCCAGGGCGTACGGGTCCTCGAGCTTTTCGCCCAGCACGATCATATCGTGGGACAGCTTGGCCACGTCGTCACCGACCAGTGAATCATCAACTGACAGGGAATCCTGCGAACAGGAGCAAAAGCATATTGATGCCAATGCAAGAAGAATTTTCGAAGTCTTCATAGCTTTTTTCTTGCAAAGGTATATGAAAAAAGCCGTGTAAAAACGGTTTTACACGGCTAATTTCTTAAAAGGTTGATTAAAAGAACTTTATCTCCCTATTTTCAACGGCACTAACCAACGAATTTCCCAGTCTGCTTACACCGAAGCGAAAAAACTTTTCAGTCATCCACTCTTCTCCGAGTATCGAAAGTCCGATTTCGTAATACTGAAGAGCCTCCTCTGCCGTGGACACTCCGCCGGCAGCCTTGAAGCCGACCTTGCGTCCGGTCTTCGAATAATATTCCCTGATGGCCTTGCACATCACTGTCGCCGCCTCCGGTGTGGCGTTGACGGCCACCTTTCCGGTAGAAGTCTTGATGAAATCGGCCCCCGACTCCATAGCCAGAATAGAAGCCTTGTGAATCAGCTCCTCGGTCTTGAGAATGCCGGTCTCCAGAATGACCTTGAGTATCACATTATGCGAATGGCAGATCTGCGCGATGCTGCGGATCTCCGCTGCCGCCCTGTCGTAATCACCTGCCAGGAAAGCGTTCAGAGCCAATACTATATCCACTTCGTCGGCGCCGTTCTCTATAGCCATGCGGACTTCCAGTTCCTTAACCTCCGGAAAGCTCTGCGAAGAAGGGAAGCATCCTGCCACCGTGGTCACGTGCAGGTCCTCGCTTACGCGGTTATCCTTCACCACCTTGGCGAAATTCGGATACACGCAGATGGAAGCCGGGAGCGGGTAGGACGGATAAAGCCTGTGGAATTCAGTTACCTTGTCCACCAGGGTCTTGACGCTGTGCGGCGTATCTTCGGGATGGAGCGTGGTCAGATCCATAAGCCCGAAGCATTTCTTCAGAATTTCAGTCTTGTTCATTTCTT
>CAYMDZ010000017.1:0-9752 GCA_964389355.1 uncultured Muribaculaceae bacterium
ACCGGTTTCAGACCGTCCCTGGCGTCAGGAAGGGCTCTGGACACTATCACAGACATCGAATAGTCGATGTATGCGGAGCGCATCTCGTGATCTATCTCCACAGGTTCGATTATCCCCTGTGGCTTCTCTTCAATTTCTAAATTATCCGTACTCATTCGTTATTTCTAAAGTGTACAAATTTAACAAAAAAACTCGTGCCGGACAAAAATAATATTGCTATTTTTGTCACGTGCAGACTCAGGTTTCACAGGAAGTTCTAAGCATCCTGACTTATGCCAGGGAAGAAGCTTGCAGAGCGGGAGACAGGGCCATTTCCACGGACCATCTTCTGCTGGGCATCCTGCGCCATAAGGACAACCAGGCCTGCCGTACCCTGCAGGAGCTGGGCATAGACCTCCAGGACCTGAAGGCGCACCTCGAGAAGACCATTTTCAAGCCGCAGAGCATCCCGTACGCCCAGAGTCAGAACATCGTCTTCTCCCGGAACGCGCAGAACACGCTTAACCTCAGTATAATAGAGGCCAATATCGCCCTGTCGGACAAGATCATCCCCGTCCACCTGCTCCTGGCCGTCTGCGCCTGCGCGGGAAGCCGGAGCCTCGAATACCTCAAGGCGCACGGAGTAGACCACGCCCGGATAAAGGCATACCTTAAGGAAAGAGGCCTTCTGCAGGCCAGGCTCGTAAAAAAGACCGGCGAGGAAAAGTCCTCACCGGTCAGCATTCTCAAAATCATATCCTCGCCGGGCAAGATCGCGAGCTAATCCTCCAGCTTTCTGAAAGCCAGACATCCGTTGTGCCCGCCGAATCCGAACGAATTGGAGATGGCGAGAGTCAGATCCGTCTTCACGGCCTCATTAGGCGTATAGTTCAGATCAAGTTCAGGGTCCGGAGTGTCCAGATTGATGGTAGGAGGCACTATACCCTCGCGAAGCGCCATGATGGAGGCGATGGCCTCGGCCGCTCCGGTAGCGCCCAGCATATGGCCGTGCATGGACTTGGTGGACGATATGTGGGCCTTGCAGGCGTAATCGCCGAGGGCTATCTTGCAGGCCTTCGTCTCGCAAAGGTCGTTCAGATGGGTCGCGGTGCCGTGGGCGTTGATGTACAGATTGTCCCTTGAAGGATCGAAGGAAGCCTCTTCGAGAGCCTCCGTGATGCACTTGGCCTGGGTGGTACCCTCCTTGTTCGGAGCGGTGGCGTGGTAGGCGTCGCAGGTGGAACCGTATCCCACCACTTCGGCATATATCTTCGCACCGCGCCTGCGGGCATGTTCAAGTTCCTCGAGCACCAGCACTGCGGAGCCTTCGGCCATCACGAACCCGTCGCGGCGGGCGTTGAACGGCAAGGACGCCTTTTTAGGGTCCTCTATCTTCGAGAGAGTCTTGGCATTAGCGAAAGCGGCGATGCCGATAGGGATGACGGCCTTGTCAGTGCCTCCGGAGAGGATAGCGTCGGCGTAGCCGTGCCTTATGGCCCTGTAGGCCTCTCCTATGGAATGGGTGGAGGTGGCGCAGGCGGTCACCACGTCGATGCAGGGACCGTTGGCATGGAACTTTATGGCCACCTGGCCGGCAGCCATATTTCCTATGATGCAGGGCACAAAGTTAGGCGAAATCCATTGGCCTGTAGGATCTTCGATGATCTTGGAAACCTCCCTCTGGATGGTCTCGAACCCTCCGATGCCCGAGCCGATGTACACGCCGAGCCTGAACGGGTCAATGTTCTCGCCAGAAACCAGGCCGCTGTCCCTTATGGCCTGATACGCGGAAGCGACGGCGAAAGTGGTGAACTTGTCCTGCTTGCGGATGAACGGCTTGTCCATTCCGTAGTTCTCGGGGATGAAATTGCGCACTTCGCCTCCTATCTTCACCGCGAACCCGTCCGTGGGGAAACTTTCTATATAGTCTATTCCGCAGACGCCGTTAACGAGATTGCTCCAGAACGTATCTACGTCATTGCCTATGCACGACAGGACTCCAAGCC
The DNA here is from genome assembly GCA_964389355.1 of uncultured Muribaculaceae bacterium. Taxonomy (GTDB): domain Bacteria; phylum Bacteroidota; class Bacteroidia; order Bacteroidales; family UBA932; genus Cryptobacteroides. Next base: position 1,986 of record CAYMDZ010000017.1, read on the forward strand.
CTGTAACGACAACTCTTTTGTCCATATTGAAAACAATTACACTTCGGCAAAGATAGCATTTTTTTGTATCTTTGTCCTGTATGGCACTGACGAGCACGCTACCCAAATACATCCTCGGCAAGAAACAGCTGTCGTTCAACGCGGTACTCACCGCGCTGTTCTCCTTGGTGTCATCGCTCCTGCTGACGATATCCTTCTCGGGCTGGTTCGACCTGTCTCCGGGACATGCGATGTGGCTGACCCTGGGATTCTGGGCATTCTGCTTTCTGGTGTTCACGCTTTCGAAGATATGGCTCTACCACCTGCGCGAACGTAACATCACCATACTGGGCTACATATTCTGGTGCCTTGGGGAAGTGGTCGTCATCAGTCTGACATACACGTTCATAACGCATTTCGGCGTAATGAGGGGCTGGATCTCCTCCCCTGTCCACGGCTTCTGGATACATTTTCTGAACTGCCTCACGTTCTGCATCTTCGGGCTTGGCATACCGAACACCATATCCATCCTGTGGTGCGCGGTTTCCGAAAGGGACCAGACCATACGGCTGATGAACTTCAACAACGTCGTATCCGACACAGTGCCCACCCCGCAGAATGACAAGAAGATAATGCTCTACGACAACTCCGGCTCGCTCAAGCTGGTGGTCAACCAGAACAACCTCTTCTACATAGAATCGGACGACAACTACATAAAGGTCTGGTACCAGGACAGTTTCGACGAGCTGAAGCAGTTCATGCTGCGGTGCAAGCTGAAGACCATAGAAGAAAGCTTTTCGGACAGCGACCTCGTGCGCTGCCACAGAAAATATATAGTGAATATTAACAAGATCGAGCAGATGATGCGTCAGAAGGACGGTTCGTTCAGCATAAATCTCGGACTGAAGATAGATCCTATCCCCGTGTCCAGGACTTATGAGGAAAAATTCATCGCGAGATTCAATTCCAGATAAATTATGTGGCAAAGAATACAGACACTTTATTTTGCTTTGGCAGCGGGACTGCTCATAGCACTTACTTTCGGCAACGTGGGCACCATCTACACGCCTGACGCCCCCATCGAAGACATCAGATACATAAGCAAACTGCCTTACGCGATTCTGATCATCCTGTCCCTGGCGGCCAATCTGGTCGCTCTGTTCAGCTGGTCAAGACGCAGCCTGCAGATTAGGCTCGCCGGCGCGTCCGCCACCCTGCTGCTGGCCCTTCAGATATGGCTGATAGTGGATTACTTCACGATGGGCGAGGGCTTCGTGTTCAGGTGGACGGCCATACTTCCGGCCTTCGCATTCGTCTTCGACCTGCTGGCCATCAAGGGCGTGCTGGCGGACGAACTGCTGGTGCAGAGCGCGGGCAGACTCAGATCAGGCAAGAGAAAGAAATAAACGATACTAACCATGAGAATAGCAGAATCAGAACTTATCATCAATTCGGACGGATCGATTTTCCATCTGCACATCCGTCCCGAGCAGCTGGCCAGAAACGTCATCCTGGTGGGAGATCCCGGCAGAGTGGCGATGTTCAAGCCTTATTTTGAAACCATAGAATGCGAAGGAGCCTCACGTGAATTTGTCTGGGCCACCGGAACCTACCGCGGAAGCCGCATAACTGCACTCTCCACCGGCATTGGCACGGACAACATCGACATCGTGATGACCGAACTGGACGCTCTGGCCAACATCGACTTCGCCACCCGCGAAGTGAAGGCTGAGCACACTACCCTGAATATCGTGAGACTCGGCACCTGCGGCGCCCTGCAGCCGGAAATTCCGCTCGGCGCGTTCATCCTGTCGCACATCTCCATCGGATTCGACGGACTTATGAACTGGTATGCACACCGCGAGGAAGTCACCGACACCAGGATGGAAGAGGCGTTCATGAAGCACATGAACTGGCCGAAGGAACTCCCCACCCCTTATTTCGTAAAGAATTCGGAGAAGCTGATACACCTGTTCGAGGATTCGACCGTGAGGGGAATGACCATCTCGTCTCCGGGCTTTTACGGACCTCAGGGACGCGTGGTACGCCAGCAGCTCGCCATGCCGAACATGCTTGAAGACATAGAGTCATTCAGATACGAAGACCGCAAGATCACGAACTTCGAGATGGAGGGCTCGGCCATCGCAGGCATCGCAGGACACCTCGGGCACGAGGCCATCACAGTGTGCTGCGCCATCGCGCACCGCTACCTCAAGGATGCCAATACAGACTACAAGCCGCGCGTGGCGCAGCTTGTAAAACTGGTATTGGACAAGGTTTCCAGCCTTTAGAAATTATTCGCCGGCTTCCTTCAGACGCTCGGCGTTCTCCGCTATCTGCAGCTGATCTATAACCTCCTGGATGTCTCCGTTCATGAACACCGGGAGGTTATACATGCTCCAGTTGATACGGTGGTCAGTCACACGGCCCTGAGGATAGTTGTAGGTACGGATCTTGGCTGAACGGTCTCCGGTAGAGACCATGGTCTTGCGTTTCGACGCTATCTCGTCGAGATATTTCTGATGCTCCAGGTTGTAGAGTCTGGTACGGAGTTCCTCGAACGCGCGGTCCTTGTTCTTAAGCTGGGAGCGCTCCTCCTGACACTGAACTACAAGTCCTGATGGGATATGGGTAAGACGGACTGCTGAATAGGTGGTGTTCACACCCTGTCCGCCAGGTCCTGACGAGCAGAAAAGATCCAGACGGATATCGTCCCATTTCAAATCCACATCGAACTCTCCGGCCTCCGGGAACACTGCCACGGAAGCGGCCGAAGTCTGGATGCGGCCCTGGGTCTCGGTCTGAGGCACCCTCTGCACGCGGTGCACGCCGGATTCGTATTTCATGGTGCCATAGACTCCGTCCGTAGAGGAACTGAGCTTGAAGACTATCTGTTTGAATCCGCCTGAAGTGCCCGGAGTCTGGTCCGTCACCTCGAGCTTCCATCCCTTGTTCTCGGCAAAGTGCTGATACATACGGAAAAGGTCCCCTGCGAAGATGGCCGCCTCATCGCCGCCGGCGCCGCCTCGGATCTCCACGATGGCATTCTTCGAATCGTCAGGGTCCGCAGGAATGAGAAGAAGCTTAATCTGCTCCTCCATCTGAGGCACCTTCGGTTCCAGTTCAGCGATCTCCTCGCGCGCCATCTCACGGAGTTCGTCATCTTTCTCGTTCACCAGGATATCCTTCGCTGACGCGAGGTTATCCAGTGTCTTCTTATATTCAAGTCCAGCCTTGATGATAGGCTCCAACTGCTTGTAATCCTTGTTAAGCTGAACGAACTTCTTCATATCCGACATCACTTCCGGGCTGGCCAGCTGATCCTGAAGGCTCTGGAACTTGTCCTGAAGTGAAAGGACTCTCTCTAATAATGTATTCTGTGCCATAAGGCTGCAAATTTAGCAATTTTTTTACTGTATAAAAAACTGTATTTTTGCACCCGGTTTCATTCAACTCGGTTATGCACACCTTACAGGAAAAGAAAGACGCCTTCCAGGATCTGCTGGAAGTGATGGACGCGCTCAGGGACAAATGCCCCTGGAACGCGGAACAGACCATGGAAAGCATCCGTCCTATGACGGAAGAGGAAGTTTACGAACTCAGCGACGCCATTCTGCGGGGCGACCCGAAAGACATCTCGAAGGAACTGGGCGACCTGCTCTACCATATAGTGTTCTATGCCAAGATAGCCGAGGAAAAGGGCGAATTCGACATCGCGGACTGCCTGAAGAAGATCTGCGACAAGATGCGTTTCCGCCATCCGCACGTGTTCGGGGACCTCGCCGGCAAAAATCTGTCCGCCAAGGAGATAGCCGACACCTGGGAACTGGTCAAGGCCAAGGAGAAAGACGGAAACAAGAGCGTGATGGGCGGCATCCCGCAGACGATGCCCGCACTGCTGAAAGCCCTGTCGATGCAGGAGAAGGCCCGCGGATGCGGATTCGACTGGGAAGAACCCCGTCAGGTGCTGGACAAGGTCAAGGAAGAACTTGGCGAAGTGACCGAAGCCATAGACGAGCAGTCACAGGACCATATAGAGGAAGAATTCGGAGATCTGATGTTCTCCGTCATCAACGCGGCCAGACTGCACGGCGTGGATCCGGAAAAGGCGCTCAACAGATGCTGCGACAAGTTCCGCAGAAGATTCACCTATCTGGAAGAAAACACTATCAGGAAAGGCCTGTCACTCAAGGACATGACGCTGGCCCAGATGGACGGGATCTGGGACGAGGCCAAGAAAAAAGGCCTCTGAAAAGGCCTATTTGAAAAAGGTAAAGTGAACCTTGCCGTAGCTGCGCTGCTTGAAGAAGCGCGGGTGTGAACTGAAATCGTGACCCGGACCGTGCTCCAGAATGAAATAGCAGTCCGGATGCAGGATGTTCTTCTCCAGAACCCTGTCCGGAATGGTCTCCAGCCCTTCAAGGGCATAGGGAGGATCGGCGAAGATGATGTCGAACTTCTCGTGACATACGTTCAGGAAATCGAACACGTTGTCCCGCACCATAGTGACATTGCCCAGGCCAAGTCTCTGAGCTTCGGTCTTAATGAACGACGCGTTCTCCCTGGCCATCTCCACGCAATAGACCCTTCCCACTCCGCGCGAACCGAATTCAAACGACACGGCGCCGGTCCCTCCGAAAAGGTCCAGCACCTGCAGGTCATCGAATTCATATTCGTTGTCCAGAATATTGAAAAGCGCCTCGCGGGCAAAATCGGTGGTCGGACGGGCCTTGTAGCCGGCCGGCGGAAGAATGGTTTTCCCCTTCAGTCTGCCCCCGATGATTCTCATAAGGCCTTCACCTCCATAAAATAATGGTAAAGGCTCACCTGCTGTTCTGAAGAAAGCGGGCTGCGGAAATATACGGTGGACACTTCAGGATTAAGCTGAAGGGACTTGAGGGACAGAAGGACATAATACATCACCGTAATGAAATCCCCCGCCTGGAATGTATTGGACAGAAGAAGCGATTTGCCCTGCGCTATGCACAGGCTCAGGACCGCCCCGTCCCAGTGGCACAGGATCTTGTTGTATTCCTTTATGGACAGAAGAGAGCACAGCGAATCGAGCAGTGCGGGCCTTTCCTCCCCCTCATATATGAAATACGCGTCAAGCTCCGGAAGAAAAACCGACTGAACCTGCGCGTCGGGTGCCATATCAACAACTTGTGCGAGATATTCTCTCGCACAAGCCTTATCGTAAAATGATGTGGGAACTAAAGTCACCTTGTTACTATTCCCAGTTACCTGCGTTGTTGTTAGGAGCGCTCACGCTGCCGACCTGAAGGCCTTCGTAACGGTTCGAGTTACGGCAGTCTGCATCAAGGTTGATTCGGAGCTGGTTGTCAAGCCCGAGGAGGAGCTTCTTGTAAGGCATACGGGCCTCGAAGAGAGGAACCTTCACACCTGAAACGGTCTTCACAATCTCTTCCATCTCCACGGCCTGGCCGCCTGAGAAAGGAATGGTGCGCAGAGAGTCGATCGCGAAATCCGCACGTGCCTTGAAGAGAGTGTCCCTGACAGGGATCTTCTGATCCACGGTGAACACAAGCTTCTTGTCACCCTGGAGGTATCTCTGGTGATAGAAATTGTTAAGGCTCTCGCCTCTGAGCCAAGGAACTGTCTTGCGGACTTCCTTGGTGTGAGCCATGGAAAGTGAGTCATCCTTCGAACCGATCTGCATCTTCACGACGATGTTGCCGGAGAGGTAGAAAGTCTTGAGGGAGTCGAAATCATCGGTATACTTACCGTTAACGCTCTTGTATGCATCCTGAAGCGTACGGATATCCTTAAGACGCTGTATACCTACCTGCTCGCGGGCAGATTTCGCCTTGTTGAATTCAACAGGCTGGGAAATGCTGTCGACAAGCACATAGACGAGTGCAAGTATACATACAGGAAGGATGAACCAGGTAACGAGTCTATTGAGTACCTTGTTCTGCATAAACTTAAGCCAAGTGTCCTTTGTAATCATTTTTTTATCTTTTGATTTTATGTTCCATTAAACCTAGCAAAGTTAACAAAATCATTTATTAAATGCAATATTCTTACTAAATTTGCGCCGATGGAAAATGCACGGAATCTTACCCTGCTGGCCTCTCTGACGGAGCAGGCCGGTGATATCGTTATCATTACGCACGAGCATCCGGACGGTGACGCCGCCGGGAGCAGCAGCGCGCTGTACGAGTATCTTCGCTTCATGGGAAAGACGTCCATCACCATAGTCCGGGAGGAACTGCCCCGGACATTGGCATTCATAGATTCCACCCCCACCGTTTACGGGGAAGAGGCCGTCGCGGCCATCGCGAAAGCGGATCTCATCCTCTGCACAGACTTCTGTGACCCTGCACGGTGCGGCTACCCCGCCGAAGCGCTTCTGGCGTCGAAGGCGAAGAAGGTTCTGTTCGACCACCACATTGGCCCGCAGGAAGACAAGTTCGACCTGGTGTTCAGCAAGACGGACATCTCGTCCGCGAGCGAGGTGGTCTATTATATATTAAAAGGTCTGTGCGCGGACGAGCGGCAGAGGAAGGCCCTTTTCTCGGGCAGGTGCGGATTCTGCCTCATGTGCGGAATGACCACCGACACGAACAACTTCTCCTGCGCGACCTTCCCGTCCACACTTCAGATGGCAGGAGAACTGTTGTCCTGCGGAGTGGACCGCGATTATATCATATCGGAAATCTACAACAGATACCGCGAAAACAGGGTCCGCGCCTTCGCATACATACTTTCAGACCAGCTGACCATAAGGGAAGACGGCATAGCCGTAATAAAGGTAAGCCGCGAAACATGGCACAGATTTGGATTGAAGGAGGGCGAACTCGAAAATCTGGTAAATGTACCGCTGTCCATAGACAAAGTCAAAGTCTCCATCTATCTGCGCGAAGACACGGACACCGTAAGAGTATCCATACGCTCGAAGAAGGGATGGTCGGCCAGGGCTCTGGCGGGAAAGTATTTCCACGGCGGCGGACACGAACTGGCTTCCGGAGGAAAACTCTTTCCGGGACAGGACATTGCACGGTTTGAAGAGCTCGATGCTTATTTGGAAAAAGTTACATTATGAAACATATTACATTGGTACTCGCCGCAAGCGCGCTGCTGCTTGCATCTTGCGCAAAGGAAGGTTCGACCAATTCCGGCGAACTGCTCAAAAACCAGTACGACGCATGGATATCCTTCAACAAAGAATCCACGTGGACGGAGACGGCACTGGGTTCCTGGGTCATAAGCCTGGACCCTGGCGATGTCACGAACCGGAGCGTCAGCTCGGTGGAGGACAATCCGTTCCTCAGACTCGACTATACGGTCACCTATCTTGACGGCACGGTGGTGGAAACCACTTCCGAAGAGGTTTCGAAAAGACTTGGCGAGTACGAAAAGAGCAATTACTACGGTCCGAAGTTCTCATACCGCGGGTCGAACAGCGCCTATGCCGGAATAGAAGAACTCCTGGCGCAGATGGGTGTGGGAGGCAGCTGCAAAGTCATAATCCCGGGCTGGCTTCTCACCACCGACCGCTACGATACCAAAGAAGACTATATCTCGGCGTCAAGTTCAAGCACCACGGCGCAGATATACGATTTCACCATCGCGGAATCCGTGAAGGATACCGAAGAATGGGAAATGGACCTTCTGAAAAAGACCATGGGGGACGAATGGGAGAAGGCCGATTCACTGGCACCCGGAGTCTATTACGTGCAGGACAAGCCTTCGGACAGTCCTGACACCACATACAGCTCATCTGCAGAGGTTTACATCAACTACATCTGCAGAAGAATAGACGGA
>CAYMDZ010000018.1:0-9619 GCA_964389355.1 uncultured Muribaculaceae bacterium
TCCATATCCGCCGGTACTTTTTGGCGAGCAATAGATCATGAAACGGTCTGTGTAATTGCTCGCAGAGAGTTCGATGTTGTTTTCTACGATATTTGCCATCGGGCTGGGGCTCACCGAACCGTCTGGCTTGGTGAGGGTTCCTCTTGCCTGTACGGTAACTCGCGCGTGACCGTACTCGCCGCAATTGATATCAGCCCAAGCGGGCTCGTGGCCTTCGTGAGGACTTTCGATATTATTAAGCACCCAGTCGGAAGCTTCCATCCAAAATCCGCTTTCATCATTGGGTAACTCGGTGCTCTCGGTGAGCCCACTGCTGGTCGTGAGAGTGGCAATCATTATAACCACCTCCTATATTTCAAGTAGGTGGCTTTCGTGCCCATCTTCTGCATCTTTTCCTCTCTTTCTGCCAGGCCGCTAAGCCCGGCAATCGAATTACCGGGCTTTTCGCCCATTACAGGGGCATATACAGTGTCATCAAGGACACACTCTCCATCTTTATCCCGCTGCTGACGATGGGCCTTATGAGCCGCGACCTCAACAGCGGCTCGATCAAACTCCTGTATTCGTCCCCGATCACCTCCTCGCAGATCATCGCAGGCAAATTCCTGTCCATGATACTTTTCTCCGCGGTGATGCTCGGAGTTACGCTCCCGGCCATCATTTTCACGGCCTTCAGCGTGGAGAACGCCGATTTCGGGCTGATTTTCAGCGGTCTGGCCGGGCAGTTTCTGCTGTTCTGGGCATACTCGGCCATTGGCCTGTTCATGTCCTGCCTGACGAGCTATCAGATAGTGGCGGCGCTTCTGACCCTGGGTGCGCTCGGATTCCTGAACAAGCTCTCAAGCATGGGGCAGGAGCTGGATTTCGTCAGGGACATCACCTACTGGGCGTCTCTGTCGGGCCGCACCGACCAGCTGACCGAAGGGCTCGTGACCTCGGAGGACCTCATCTATTTCGTGATAGTCATACTGCTGTTCCTCAGCTACAGCATTTACCTGCTTCAGTACAAGCGCGACCGCAGGAAATTGGCCTGTGCGTTCAAGTATGTCGGCACCACCGTGGCGGTATTGGCCGTGGGCTACGTGTCTTCGCGCCCGGGTCTGATTCTGTATCACGACGCCAGTCAGGTGGATGCCAATACCCTCACTGACACGAGCATAAAGGTGGTCAGAGACCTTCATGGCCCGCTGGACATCACCACATACGTGAATTTTTCCGATTATGACTGCTGGGCCGGTGCGCCGGTTACCATAAGCGACGAGAAGAGCAGGTACAGCAAATACACGCGCTTCAAGCCGGACATCAGGATGAACTACGTCTATTATTACGACGAGGCTTATCACAATATGGACTACGGCGTGTCCGAGACCGGCACGAAGGAGATGGCCGTGATGTTCGCGGGTGCCTACGGCGTGCCTATGGACAAGGTCCTGACCCCGGAGCAGATTCGCGCACGCATAGATTTGTCGGGGGAGCAGAACCATCTGGTGAAGCAGTTGACTGCCGCCGACGGGCAAAAGTCCTGGCTGCGCTTTTTCAGCGATATGACCCGCTACCCTGAGGAGCAGGAGATTACCACTGCCCTCTACCGTCTTGAGCACAGGGCGCCTGTGGTGGCGTTCCTTACCGGACACAACGAGCGCGACGCCTACAGGGCCGATGACAGCGAATATAACGGATTCTCTTCCGCACTCGACGTGCGCGAGTCTCTGGTGAACATAGGGTTCGATGTGAAAAGAGTCTGCGCCGACACCGTGATAACGGCGGATGTGCTCGTGATCTCCGACCTCAAGAAGGAAATGACCGACATCGAGAAGGCCAATGTCATCAGCTACCTGGATGCCGGAGGGAATATGATTCTGGCGCTCGAACCGCAGCGCATCGGTCTGTACGGCGGGCTGCTGGAATATCTTGGGGTCGGCGCTCTTCCGGGGACCGTGGTCTATCCGGGAAGCGACACCGCGCCGACCCTCATCCCGGCCGTTACCACGGACTATGCGTCCGTGATCAGCGACTGGTTCTTCCCGGGGATGACGGTGTCCATGCCGACTGCCGCGGCGATAGATTATGATCTGGCTTCCGAATGGGACGCCGTGCCTGTCCTGGCCACTCCGGGCACCGAATGCTGGAACGAAGTGGAGGTAACTGACTTCGGCGCCGTCGCCGACGCTTCTGAATTGGCAGCCGACAGGAAGGCGGGGGAATTCCGCAAATCCCACAGTCTGGCCATAGCCTTGAGACGCCCTGCGGAGGGCCGTGAGCAGAGGGTGATGGTGCTGGGCGACGCGGACTGCCTGTCGAATATGGAGATGACCGTTCAGCGCAAGACCCTGACTGCCTTCAACTCCCGTTTCTGTACCGGCATCTTCAACTGGATGTCCTACGGCACCCTTCCGGTGGACACTTCCCGCAAGGATCCGATAGATAACAATATCAGGATTACCTCCTCGAGCGCAACTGTATGGACGATAATCCTGAAATGGGTGCTTCAGATAATTCTGGCGGCAGCGGGCATCACCCTTATCACCCGCCGTCAGAGACGGTAATCTCCTATAAGGTCATCTCCTCGAAGAATCCCGGGAAGGATTTGGCGACGCACTGAGTGTCGTCTATCTCGATGCGCGAATCGGCCGCCATCTGCGCCAGGCTCAGGACCATAACCATCCTGTGGTCGTGGTAAGAGGTGTACCGGCCTCCCTTGAGAAGATGTCCGGCGGTGAATCTCTGCGTCAGGCCTTCGCCGGTGACGCGCAGCTCATCTCCGTTGATGCGTGCGGGCACTCCCATCTGCGTGAGCGTCTGAAGTATGGCTTCGGCGCGGTCACATTCCTTCCCGCGGAGCCTCTGGACACCGGCGATGGTGCTCTGGCCCGGGCAGAATGCCGCGAGAAGGGCAGCCAGCGGGATGAGGTCCGGGGCGTTGTTCAGGTCATATTCGAATGCCTGCAGCGGTGCGCGCTTGACGCTTACCGTGTCTTCGTCGTATGAGATGCAGGCTCCGGCGTCGGACAGGATGTCCAGGATGGTGATGTCGGCCTGTATGGAGCTGGTGTTCAGTCTGCTCACTTCAGCCTCGCCGAACAGCGCCCCGTAGGTGAGGAACGCCGCGGCGGAGCTCCAGTCCGCCTCTATGTCCAGGTCGGTCGCCTGATAGCGCTGGCCTCCCTTTATCTTGAAATCTATCCCGTTGCAGTAGCTCCAGTCCTGCTCCTCGAGCATCTTCGCGTTGCCTTCGAGCTCGCACCCCACCTTTATGCCGAATCTTCTCAGAATATCCTGGGTCATAAACATATACGGGATGCTTTTCGGATCGCTGACGAACAGCTGCGAGTCGGTGGGGCAGAGCGGCAGGGCCATCAGCAGGCCCGAGATCAGCTGCGAGCCGGCAGTGCCTGGGATTTCGGCGCGTCCGGGGTAGAATTTGCCCTTGACCTTGAGCGGTACGTAGCTTTGCATGTCGGGGTGTTTTCTGTCGTTTTCCAGCAGTATGCCGAAGGCCGCCATTATGTCATTGGCCCCCTTGAGAGGTCTGTCAAGCAGCGTTCCCGTTCCTTCGATGCGGGTTTCTTCCTGCGAGAGGACGGCCGAGAGGGGGATGCAGAGTCTGGCGAGCAGTCCGCTTTCCTTCACGTTCAGGGTGCTGAGGTTCAGCGAGCCCGGGGCCACCGGTCCTATGCCTTCTATCTTGAGGGTTCCTCCCTGGCGTCTTACATTGGCCCCCAGTTTTCTGGCGATCTCGATGGCGGCCAGGCTGTCTTCGCAGGGGGTGAATCCGTGCAGGCGGGATGTGCCTTCGGAGAGCGCGGCGGCTATGATGGCACGCTGTGCGCAGCTTTTCGAGCACGGCACGTGGAAGTCCAGTTTGTGCACTCCGAGCCAGTCGCCGTACACCTTGGCATGCATCTGCTCGAAATTCGGCTGTCCTTCGGCGGTAGGTTCATCGTAGCTGGCGAAGGTGAACGGCGCTCCGTATTTCAGGCATTTGACCCGCGCTTCCTCGCCGGGTTTGCCCATCGAGATCAGCACCAGCTGGCTGGCCTGTATAGCGCGGTTGTCCTCCAGCAGCGTCTCGTAGAAGCCCTGCAGACGCGTCACATCCTCGGGTGAATTGGCCTTGCAGGCGATCTTCGCAATGTCGGCGCCGTACCGGAAGCAGCGCAGTATGGTCTGTCGGATGAGGGTCGTGTCAGGGGTCTTTTCGTAGTCGTGAAAGGACCGTATCAGACGGGTGCCGGAGTTTTTGCACTTCTTCTGTATCTCCTGGCTGACGTGCGCCGGGGCGTTGAGGTCCAGGTCAATGAAGCTCGCCCCGCTCTCGATGGCAGCGAGATACATTTCCTTTACGGCCTCCCATCTGTTGAATTTCTCTTCGCCTCGCAGCGCCGGATCGACGTGGCAGCTTATCAGAAGCGGCTTTTCGCAGGTTTCTATGAGTTCCTGAAGGTCTTCCCGGCTGAAATTGCACAGGTCCAGACGGATCTCCGCCATTTCCACAAATGGGTCGTCCATGATCGTGAGGACTTCCTCCAGGGTCTTGTTCTGAATGCTTGTACAGATCATATCTTGAGTTTCTTTCTGATCGGTTTGCCGATTTTTCTGAGGGACACGAAATCCACCATACCGTTTTCTACCTTCTTGTCGTTTCTTATCGCCTGCACGAGGTCCAGCTCCTGCCCGTAAGTGATCTCCGTAGGCAGTGCGCAGCGCTTGAAGTCGTCCTTCACCCTGTCTGCCAATCCTCTCTCGGTCCAGCCCTTCTGCTCTCCTATCTCAAGTGCGCGGATTATGCCCATTGACACGGCCTGTCCGTGCGAAAGCCTGCCCTGTGCCTGCCATTCGATGGCGTGCGCATAGGTGTGGCCGAAGTTGAGCAGATGCCGGCGGCCCTTGTCCAGCGGATCGTGCCTCACCACCCGCGCCTTCAGCTTGGCCGCTCTCTGTGCCAATCTGACCATCTCTTCGAGACGGTCCGCTTCTCGCTCTCCCTTGGCCCAGCCGGAAAACAGGGCCACGGCCTTGTGGTAGTTCTTCGCGTCGAAAAGGAGCAGGGTTTTGAGAATCTCGGCGCTGCCGGACAGTATCTCTCTGTCTGGCAGGGTCTTCAGGGCTTCCTTGCGGATGTGGATCTTGGCCGGGAAGTGGAAGGTGCCGATGATGTTCTTCATTCCGGCCAGGTTCACGCCGTTCTTTCCGCCCACTGACGCGTCGGCTATGGCGAGCAGGGTGGTAGGAACTATTTCCAGGCGCATTCCGCGCTTGTAGAGGGATGCCGCGAGGCCGCAGATGTCGCTGCAGATGCCTCCGCCCACAGCCAGAAGGGTGTCGGATTTTTCGGTGTCTGCGTCCAGGAGCGCCTTGCAGATATGCTCCACGCTGGCAAGCGTCTTGTGCTCTTCGTCGCAGATGAGCGGCAGCTCTCCCAGGATTTCTCCCTTGACGCTGCGGCGGAAGTCCGCGTAAAAGTCGCGCACCGCCGCATCATATACTATATAGGTACGTTTCATAATGCTTTGTTTCGTCAAAACCACGACAAAGTTAATCATTAGTCGTTTAATATCCATTTAATTCGCTAAAGCCAATACTCCGGATCATAATGGGAAATTTGCAGGTGAGCCGAAATTTGCATACATTTGCAGTCTGTCTGCGGATTGTCCGTAGCCATTGGCCCGAATGGCGGAATCGGTAGACGCGCTGGACTCAAAATCCAGTGTCCCTTAAAGACGTGCCGGTTCGAGCCCGGCTTTGGGCACGGAAAGCCATCGGATCATCCGGTGGTTTTTTCGTATCTATCTGGCGGCAGGATTTATATCCAGCCGGACACTTATTCCGAGCGCGTCGGTGATGCGGATGAAGGACGAGAGCTGCAGGTCGGTTTCTCCCCGTTCGATACGGTTGATGTATGTGCGGTTGCGGCCGATTTTTTCCGCGAGTTCCTTCTGGGTCATGCCGATTTCCTTGCGCCTGTCACGCAGGATTTCCCCATAGTACCAGGCACGTGCCTTGGCGTCGAAGTCCTCCCTTTCAGGGCTTCCCGGCGCGCCGATTTCGCTGCTCAGTATGGTTTCCGAGTCCACAAAACCTGTTTTCTCACTGAAATCAGTCTGCCTGAGCCGATGTAGATCGGCAGTTGTCAGTTCATTATTTATCTTATTCATAATAAATTCTTTAGTATACTGGTTGCTTTTTGTATTTCTTTATTGTAGTCCTTCGTGCTTTTCTTTATGAAGCCATTTAACAGTATAACCTTCGAAGCCAGATTGATATTGTCGTTGTCTATGGCGAACAGAATGACTCTGATCTCGTGGTCGACGGTAATCCGCAATTCGTAGAAATCCGTGTTCGTCAGCTTTTTTACGAATTTTCGGGACAGTGGCGTGATAGTTTCTAAAATGTTCAGTGCATAAAGCAGTTTCAGACGAGCCCTTTCGGGTAGATTTCTTTCAAAGTCACGGTATTCAGGTGACAATATCAGGTTCCTAATCATAGTTTAAGTGAATTGTTTGACGCGAAGGTAACTAATTAGTCACACTAAAGCAAATTTCCGGAAGAATTTTCTCGAAACTTTTCTGCGCCGCGGTCGAAAAGCGGGGGAAGTTTTTTGGGTCGGGGTTTGTAACCCGCTGATTTATCAGACAATTGGCTTTCAGATTTTGTGTCGAAAATCTGAAAATATATTTTGCATATTCGGATAATTGTGTTAAATTTGCAGCCCTTTTAAGGGAGGAGTGTCTCCCGCGGGGAGTGTTAAAGAATACAAATTATTAAAGTAATATAGCAATGTTACAACCAAAAAGAACCAAATTCAGAAGGGAACAGAAGAACCGTATGAAAGGTATGGCCCAGAGGGGTAACCAGCTGGCTTTCGGCTCATTCGGTATCAAAACCCTTGAAAATTGTTGGCTGACAGCCCAGCAGATTGAGTCTGCCCGTCAGGCTATGTCGCGTTACATGAACCGTGAAGGTCAGGTGTGGATCAGGGTATTCCCTGTAAAGCCTGTGACCAAGAAGCCTCTCGATACCCGTATGGGTAAAGGTAAAGGTGATCCTTACGGATTCGTGGCACCTATTACACCGGGCCGTATTCTTTTCGAGGCCGAGGGCGTTTCCCTCGCAGTTGCGAAAGAGGCTATGCGTCTTGCAGCGAACAAGCTCCCTGTAGCTACCAAGTTCGTTGTTCGTAGAGATTATGTTGAATAGTTAACAGAGGAGAAGAAAATGAAAGCATCAGAAGCACGTGAAATGTCTATCGCAGACCTTCGCGACCGTATCGAGCTCGAGAAATCAAACCTCGACACCATGAAGATCAATCACGCTATTTCTCCACTGGAGGATACGTCGAAATTTCAGAAGACCAGAAGGGATATCGCTCTTATGATCACTATCCTTGCTGAAAAAGAAAAACAAAACTAAAGTAGAGCAGACTTATGGAAAGAAATCTTCGTAAGGTAAGAACAGGAGTAGTGGTCAGCAACAAGATGGACAAGACCATCATCGTTGCCGTTGAACGTAAAGAGAAACATCCTTTGTACGGTAAGTTCGTCAAGAAGACCACCAAATTTGTCGCTCAGGACGAGAACAACGAGTGCGGTATCGGAGATACAGTCCTCATTATGGAGACCCGTCACCTCAGCAAGACAAAGAACTGGAGATTAGTTGAAATCGTAGAAAAAGCCAAGTAGTAATATGATACAGCAGGAATCACGTTTACAGGTGGCCGACAACAGCGGAGCAAAGGAAGTTCTTTGCATCCGTGTGCTTGGAGGAACCAACCACCGTTATGCGACAGTCGGCGATAAGATTGTCGTTTCCATCAAGAGTGCTATCCCTGGCGGCGACGCCAAGAAGGGTACAGTTTCTAAGGCTGTAGTAGTGCGCACAAAGAAAGAAATCCGCAGAGCAGACGGTTCATATATCCGTTTCGACGAGAACGCTTGTGTTCTTCTTAACAATGCAGGCGAACTTCGTGGAACCCGTATCTTTGGCCCTGTTGCCAGAGAGCTCCGCGAGAACTATATGAAGATTGTTTCATTGGCACCGGAGGTCCTTTAACATTTGGCAATATGAGTAAGTTACACATAAAGAAAGGCGATAATGTAATCGTCATTGCAGGAAACGACAAGGGAAAGACCGGCAAGGTCCTTTCTGTAGCACCTGCAGAGAACCGTGCGATTGTTGAAGGCGTCAACATGGTCAGCAAGCACACGAAACCTAATACAAAGGCTCCTCAGGGTGGCATCATCAAGAAGGAAGCTCCTATCAATGTTTCAAACATCTCTCTCGTCGATCCGAAGTCAGGCAAGGCTACACGTGTAGGCTACAAGTTCGAGGACGGCAAGAAAGTTCGTTACGCTAAGAAATCTGGGGAGGAGATTAAGTAATTATGGCAAAGACAAATAAACCATCAGCAGGACAGAGCGCCACTCCAGCGGGATACGTTCCTACACTTAAGAAGGTGTACAGGGAGCAGATCGTTGACGCTCTCATGAAGCAGTTCAACTATTCTACCGTAATGCAGGTTCCAAAGCTTGTCAAGATCACCATCAACGAAGGTCTTGGCGAAGGCACCCAGGATCGCAAGATCGTCGAGGAGGCTGCAGCGGAGCTTTCACTCATCACCGGCCAGAAGGCCCTCGTGACAGTATCAAAGAAAGATATTTCCAACTTCAAACTTCGTAAGGGTATGCCTGTAGGCTGCAAAGTCACCCTCCGCGACGTGAAGATGTACGAATTCCTCGAGAAGCTCATCCGCGTTTCTCTTCCTCGTATCCGCGACTTCAACGGTGTCGCAGAGAACATGGACGGACAGGGCAACTACACTCTCGGTATCAAGGAGCAGATCATCTTCCCTGAAGTTGACATCGACAAGAACCCTAGAATCCACGGCCTTGAAATCACTTTCGTGACAAGTGCCAAGTCTGACGAAGAATGTCACGCACTTCTCGCAGCATTCGGTGTTCCTTTCAAAAAACATAATAAGTAAAGAATATGGCAAAAGAATCAATGAAAGCTCGCGAGGTTAAGCGCGCGAAATTAGTTGCTAAGTACGCCGAGAAAAGAAAGGAGCTCAAGGAAGCCGGAGATTGGGCAGCACTTGACAAACTCCCTAAGAACTCTTCACCTGTACGTATGCACAATCGTTGCTCTCTTACAGGTCGTCCAAAGGGATATATGAGAGCATTCGGCATCAGCCGTATCCAGTTCCGTGAGATGGCTTCAAACGGCCTCATCCCGGGAGTAAAGAAAGCAAGCTGGTAGAAAATTAAAAAGTTAAAAGATATGACAGATCCAATTGCAGATTATCTCACAAGGATTCGCAATGCCTATGCGGCAGGAAAGAAGGTGGTTGAAGTCCCTTCATCGAAGATGAAAGTGGCTCTCACCCAGATCCTTTGCGAGAAAGGTTACATTCTCAGCTACAAGGTAGTGGAGACTCAGCCACAGAATACCATCAAAATCGCTCTGAAGTATCATCCTCAGACCAAGGTTCCGGCCATCAAGAAGATTGAGCGCGTCTCTACCCCGGGTCTCAGGCAGTATGCTGATGTAGAAAACATGCCTCGCGTCCTCAACGGACTCGGAATCGCCATCCTCTCCACATCGAAGGGTGTCATCACCGACA
>CAYMDZ010000019.1:0-6456 GCA_964389355.1 uncultured Muribaculaceae bacterium
GCGGCTGCCGCTGTTCTGGCTGTTTCTTCTGCCAATTTGTCAGCAGCCCCTGACGATTATCCCGATTTTACCTACGCCGCCGAATCTTCAGTGGAGGCCGTGGTTTATGTCGAAGTGACCGCGAAGGCCAATACGTCCCGCCAGCAGCTCGCCGACCCGTTCTTCCAGTTCTTCTTCGGAGACGAGTACGAGCCTCAGGCCCGCGAACAGAAGGCCAGCGGGTCCGGCGTCATCATCCGTCCGGACGGCTACATCGTGACGAACAACCACGTGGTGGCCAACGCCACTTCGGTCAGGATCACCCTGAACAACGACAAGGTGTATGACGCGACCATCGTGGGCACCGACCCTACCACCGACATCGCCCTGGTGAAGATAGATGCCAAGGACCTTCCGTACCTTAACTTCTCCGATTCCGACAAGCTGCGTCTGGGCGAATGGGTGCTGGCCATCGGATCGCCTTACAACCTCAAATCCACCATCACCGCCGGCATCGTGAGTGCCAAAGGCCGCTCAATGCCTAACTACAAGGGTGAATTCAAGATAGAATCCTTCATCCAGACCGATGCCGCAGTCAATCCGGGCAACTCCGGCGGCGCGCTCGTGAACAGGAAGGGTGAGCTGGTCGGCATCAACACCGCCATCATCTCCCAGACCGGTTCATATTCCGGATATTCCTTCGCCGTGCCGTCCAACATCGCCAGCAAGGTCGTCTCCGACCTGATCGACTATGGAACTGTGCGCAGGGCACGTCTGGGTGTGACTATGAGCCCTGTGGATGAAAAAGTTGCAGACGATATGAAACTTTCTTCCCTCGAAGGCGTATATATTGTTGAGGTTTTGAAAGGCAGCTCTGCCGACAAGGCCGGCATAAAGAAGGGAGATGTCCTTCTGGAGGTCGGCGGAAAGAAGGTCAAGAGTCCTTCAGGTCTGCAGGAACTCGTCAATTCATATCACCCGGGCGACGTCACCACAGTCAAGGTGGCGCGCGGACAGAACACCCACAACCTCAAGGTGGTGTTCCAGGGTGAGAACGAACAGACGGGATATGCGCAGGAGGACGGTACCGTATCCTTCTACGGCGGGTCTCTCAAGGCAGCTGACAAACAGACGCTTGCTGATCTTCGGATCAAGAACGGCGTGGAGATCGTGTCTGCCGGAAAGGGCAAGCTCGCGGCCAGCGGCGCAGTTGACGGCCTTATAATAAGGTATGTCAACGATCAGAGCGTTTCGAAGCCTCAGGATGTGATAGATGCAGCGGCACGTGCCAAAAGGGCCATCGTAATCGAGTGCATAACTCCGGCCGGCCGTTCCGTTTTCTTCGCTCTTGCCAAGGAATAGAACGTTTAAGATAAAGAATGAGACAACTTAAGATTACAAAAAGCATCACCAACCGCGAAAGCGCCTCCCTGGACAAGTATCTTCAGGAGATTGGCCGCGAGGAGCTGGTGTCTCCGGAGGAAGAGGTTGAATTGGCCCAGAGAATCCGCAAGGGTGACAAGGTCGCCCTCGAGAAGCTTACGAAGGCCAATCTGAGATTCGTGGTGTCCGTTGCGAAACAGTACCAGAATCAGGGTTTGAGCCTGCCGGACCTTATCAACGAAGGCAACCTGGGACTGATCAAGGCTGCGGAGAAATTCGATGAGACCAGAGGTTTCAAATTCATCTCCTACGCCGTATGGTGGATCAGACAGAGCATACTTCAGGCGCTTGCCGAGCAGAGCCGCATCGTCCGTCTGCCGCTGAACCAGGTGGGTTCGCTGAACAAGATCAACAAGGCCCTAGGACGCTTCGAGCAGGAGAACGAGCGCCAGCCGTCCACCCAGGAGCTGGCGGAGATGATAGACATTCCGCGCGAGAAGATAGACGACACCCTCAGGGTATCCGGACGTCACGTCAGTATGGACGCTCCGTTCGTGGACGGGGAGGACAACTCCCTTCTGGACGTGCTTCCCAACGACGATTCTCCTATGGCGGACCGCGGTCTGAACAAGGAGTCGCTCAGCACTGAGATAGACAGGGCGCTTCAGATCCTCACTCCGCGCGAACGCGAGATCATCAAGTGCTTCTTCGGAATAGGATGCCAGGAGATGACCCTCGAGGAGATAGGCGAGAATCTGGACCTCACGCGTGAACGCGTTCGTCAGATAAAGGAGAAGGCCATACGTAAGCTTAAGAAACCTGCAGCCAGCAAGCTGCTTAAAACATATCTCGGTTAAGATGGAAGCAGAGCAGTTGCTCGCCTCGAAGGCCGCCGAGGCCATAGAGGCGCTTTATTCGACAAAGGTTGAAGCCGCGACGCTTCAGATAGCCGCTACACGCAAGGATTTCGAGGGAGACTACACGCTTGTGGTTTTCCCTCTTCTTCGTGTCTCACACGCCTCTCCGGAGGCAACGGGCCAGGCCATAGGGGACTGGATCGTGGCCAACTGCCCGGAAGTGGCATCATTCAACGTGGTCAAGGGATTCCTGAATTTCTGCCTGTCGCCGAAGTTCTGGAACGAGTCCCTGAGCCAGATAGAGGCCGACCCTGATTTCGGGAAGCTTCCTTCTACCGGAAAGACCATTATGGTGGAGTTCTCTTCACCTAACACTAACAAGCCTCTTCACCTCGGGCACGTGCGCAACAACCTTCTGGGCTCGTCCGTATCGGACATCCTTAAGGCCGCCGGGAACGACGTCATCAAAGCCACGCTCGTGAACGACCGCGGAGTGCATATCTGCAAGAGTATGTACGCCTGGCAGAAGCGCTTTAACGGCGCGACCCCTGAAAGCCGCGGGCAGAAGGGGGACCACCTGGTGGGAGACTGCTATGTGGAATACGCTAAGATGGAGAAGGAGGATCCTTCCGTTCTGGAAGACGTGCACAAGATGCTCGTGGACTGGGAGAAGGGCGACCCTCAGGTGCGCGCCCTCTGGAAGATGATGAACCAGTGGGTGTTCGACGGCTTCGAACAGACTTACAAGGCGCTTGGCATAACGTTCGACAAGACATATTACGAGTCACAGACTTATCTTCTGGGCAAGGAACTGGTTCAGAAGGGTCTGGATATGGGAGTGTTCGTGAAGGATCCGGACGGCAGCGTGTGGTGCGACCTTACCGCCGACGGGCTCGACAGGAAGATTCTGCTCAGGAGCGACGGCACCTCCGTGTACATCACCCAGGATCTGGGCACTGCGGAGAAGCGTTTCGAGGAGTCGCATCTCGATTCGCACGTGTATGTGGTCGGGAACGAGCAGGACTACCATTTCCAGGTGCTCAAGCTCATACTTTCCAAGCTCGGATTCGACTGGGCGAAGAGGATCTATCACCTCAGCTACGGTATGGTCGAGCTCCCGGAGGGCAAGATGAAGAGCCGTGAGGGCACGGTGGTGGACGCCGACGACCTGATAGAGAAGATGTATCAGGAGGCCAGGACCACTTCGGAGGCTTCGGGCAAATTGGCAGACATGCCGGAGGAGGAAAAGGAGGCGCTGTACCATATGATAGGGCTCGGCGCTCTCAAGTACTTCATACTCAAGGTCGATCCGAAGAAGACGATGCTTTTCGACCCTAAGGAGAGCATCGATTTCAACGGCAATACCGGTCCGTTCATCCAGTACACCCACGCGCGCATCAAGAGCATTCTGCGCAAGGCTATGGACGAGGGCAGGAAGGCCGGTGTGGACGAAAGCGTGGAACTTTCCGCGAAGGAGGTGCGTCTGGTAAAGATCCTGTCATCATATCCTGGCAAGGTGAAGGAGGCTGCGGATTCGTTGTCTCCGGCTCTAATAGCCAATTACTGCTATGATCTGTCGAAGGAATTCAACCAGTATTATCACGACACGCCTATTCTCAAGGAGGCCGATCAGTCGGTACTCGCTATGCGTCTGTCGCTGATTTCCACCGTGGCCGTCGTGCTCGAGAAGGCAATGGGGCTTCTGGGAATACAACTTCCGGACAGGATGTAAATAATTTCCTGAAAAAGTTTTTTCTTAAGAAATATTGCACTATAATTGCACCCTAATTTGATTATTGATTATGGCGACAGACGGTAAGAAAAGACACGTTGTTAGTTATGAGAATATGTCCAGCGAAGTGGCTGCGGCATTTGCGGAGAAATACCCGAAGGGATATAACGATTATCTGGAAGATCTGGTCAAGTACCCGAAGCCGGACGGAACTTCTTTCTACGCCGTTACCATAGAGACGGAAGACGGAATTTACCTGGTCAAGCTGAAGGTGGATATCGATGATCCGGAGGATCTTCAGAACTGGCTTGACGGAGAGGGCGATTCAGAGGAAGTGGCCATAACCGGCGCTCCTACGGATTCCGGAGAAGGAAACAATCTTCCTGACGACAACATCTCCCAGTACAGCTCAGGTGACGACGATCCGGCAGATTCAGATGAATAGCAATTCACAGAACGTAAATAAAGAAAACAACAGATTATTGATGCTGAGCCTCCTTGTGGGGCTCTGCGTCGGTTTTGTGGCAGTCCTGCTGAAGGGCGGCATACATCTTATCCAGCAGTGGCTCGCTCCGCTGACCTCGAGATCCTACCTCTGGGCCATCGTACTGCCTTCCGTGGGTATGATGCTATCCCTTCTGATAGTGAAGTTCGTGGTCAGGGACAACATCGGCCACGGAGTCACGAAAGTGCTGAAGGCCATCTCGAAGAACGAATCCAGGATCAAGTCCCACAATATGTGGTCTTCGTTCGTGACTTCGATGCTTACTATCGGATTCGGCGGTTCAGTGGGAGCCGAGGCGCCTATAGTTTATACCGGAGCGGCCATCGGGTCCAATGTGGGACGCATAGGCAAGCTCTCTTACCGCAATATGACCATCCTGGTGGGGTGCGGAGCGGCAGGAGCCGTGGCGGGCATCTTCAAGGCCCCGCTGGCAGGCCTTCTGTTCACTATGGAGATACTCCTTTTCAACATCTCGCTGGCCAGCCTTATGCCGCTGCTCATCTCGACGGTGTCGGCCACCGTGGTGAGCTATATTTTTACGGGAATGGATGCAGCCTTCAAGTGTTCTCTGGAGCCGTTCGTCCTGAAAAACATACCGTTCTATCTGCTGCTCGGCGTATTCACCGGATTCCTGTCGCTGTACTTCACGCGCACCACGCTGAAGCTTGAAGACAAGTTCGCGAAGATGTGTTCGCCGTGGATCAAATGGCTCATCTGTTCGCTCGGAGTGGGCGTGCTGGTGTTCCTGTTCCCGCCTCTGTACGGTGAAGGGTACGGCGACATCACCAACCTTCTGAACGGAATAGGAGGGGAGATGGTCGGATCGCCTCTCAATTTCCTGATGAACTCCAACTGGGGCGTGGTGGCAGTGTTCGCCGCCATAATGTTCTTCAAGGTTCTGTCGATGACCCTGACCAATGCCGGAGGCGGAGTCGGCGGTACCTTCGGTCCGACCCTGTTTGTGGGCGCCATAGCCGGGTTCGTGATAGCCAGGATCCTGAACAACAGCGTGTCCGGAGTGTTCTGGCACCTGCCTGAGCAGAATTTCGTGCTGGTGGGTATGGCCGCGCTTATGGCCGGCGTGATGCAGGCCCCTATGACCTCGATCTTCCTTATCGCCGAGATGACCGGCGGATATGACCTGTTCCTGCCTCTTATCGCGGCCTGCACGGTGTCATTTTGCGTCACCCGCATCTGGGAGAGGTATTCCATCTATACCAAGCGTCTCGCGCAGACCGGAGAACTTCTTACCCACGACTCCGACCAGGCTGTGCTGACGCTGCTTAAGACTTCCGACCTGATACGTGACAAATATCCGCGCATAAGTCTGGACGCCACGCTGAAAGACATAATGCCCGTGGTTACGGACAGCACCGTGGCCGTGTTTCCTGTTGTAGGGGAGGACGGCATATTCCAGGGTCTGGTGGAGATGGACGACATCCGCAAGAGGATGTTCGACACGGACAGCTATTCCACCGTTCACGTGTATAACCTGATGAAGCAGCCTGCCGCCTACGTGAGCGTGGACGAGAAGGCTTCTTCGGTGCTGGACAAGTTCGAGAAGACGGGCGCGTGGCGTCTGCCGGTGCTCGATGACCAGCGCCATTATCTGGGATTCATATCCAAGTCGCGAATCCTGTCGGCTTACAGGGAGGCTCTCAAGAGCATATCCGTAGAGGACTAGGCCACGAGGCCCAGTCCTATTCTTTTTCTCTGCTCATCTACCTGAATGACACGCACTTTCACCTTCTCGTGAAGTTTGAGCGTGCGGCCGCGCATCTGCGAGACGTGTATCAGGCCGTTCTCGTGTATGCCAATGTCTACGAACGCTCCGAAATTGGTGATGTTTGTGACTATCCCCGGCAGTTCCATTCCCTGCTTGAGATCTCCCAGCTCGTGGATGTCGTCCACGAAGCTGAATGAGCTTGCTTCGCTGCGCGGGTCCAGGCCCGGCTTGGCAAGTTCCTTTATGATGTCGCCAATGGTGGGAAGGCCCTTGT
>CAYMDZ010000019.1:6466-9417 GCA_964389355.1 uncultured Muribaculaceae bacterium
CGTATTTTTCAGGATCTATCTTCGCGCAGAGCTGCCGGTTGCCCACAAGCTCAGCGGTGCTGACCTTCAGGTCGCGGGCCATACGGTCCACGATGCAGTATGATTCGGGATGCACTGCGCTGGCGTCCAGCGGATTGGCGGCCCCGCGTATGCGAAGGAATCCCGCGCACTGCTGGAAGGCCTTGTCGCCCAGTTTCGGCACATTCTTGAGCTCCAGGCGACTTTTGAAGGCTCCGTTGGCCTCGCGGTAGGCCACGATGTTCGCGGCGAGCGCAGGGCCTATTCCGGCCACGTATGCCAGAAGGTAAGGGGAGGCGGTGTTAAGGTTCACGCCCACCGAATTCACGCAGGCTTCGATGGTGTTGTCCAGCTTTTCCTTCAGCAGGCTCTGGTCCACGTCGTGCTGGTATTGGCCTATGCCCAGGCTCTTCGGGTCTATCTTGACAAGTTCGGCGAGAGGGTCCATAAGGCGGCGGCCTATGCTCACTGCACCGCGCACCGTCACGTCCTGGTCGGGCATCTCCTTGCGGGCCACGTCCGAGGCGCTGTAGATGCTGGCTCCGTCTTCGCTGACTGTCCACACGCGGCAGCCTTCCGGAAGTGACACGCGTTTGAGGAAATCCACAGTCTCGCGGCTGGCCGTGCCGTTGCCCACAGCAATGGCCTGTACGCCGTATTTTTCCACCATATCGTCGAGCCGGGTGAGGGCTTTGACCTTCTCGCTCTGCGGCGGATGCGGGTAGATGATCTCGTGGTGAAGCAGCGCTCCGTGCTCGTCCAGCACGGCTATCTTGCAGCCGTTGCGGAATCCCGGGTCTATGGCCATAGTGCGCTTTTCTCCCACAGGGGCCTCGAGCAGCAGCTGCCGAAGGTTGTCCCCGAACACGCCGATGCTCTCGACGTCGGCCTTCTGCTTGGCCTCCTTTATGACTTCGTTCGTGATGGACGGGCTGAGCAGTCTCTGGTAGCTGTCCTGGGCCGCAGCGCGTATCTCGCTGTCCAGCTCCTTGCCGGAAGGCCTTCCCTTCTGGCGGCAGAACTGGTAATAGACATTGTCTTCAGTGCCGGGGTGCGGTGACAGGCCAATCGAGAACACACCTTCGTTCTCGGCCCTCAGTATGGCCAGCAGGTTGTGCGCGCTGACCTTGTCCAGCGGCCTGGAGAAACCTTCGTAGGAGGCGTATTTCTCACGTTCGGCCTTGTCCTTCGCGCCTTTGGCCAGATCCACCTTGAGCGTGCTGCGGCGGTAATCCTTTCGCAGAGTTTCGCGCACGGCGGCGTCTTCGCTGAGTCTCTCGGCTATGATGTCTCTCGCCCCCGCAAGAGCCTGGTCCACGGAAGTCACCTTGTCGGTGAGATAGCTCTGTGCGCTTGCCTTCGGCGATGCGGTCTTATAGTTCCAGATCGTGTCCGCAAGTCCTTCCAGGCCAAGTTCCTTCGCCACGGTGGCGCGGGTTCTGCGCTTCGGACGGTAGGGGAGATACAGGTCTTCCAGGACGGTGGAGTCCGTCGTGGTCTCTATCTGTTTTCTGAGCTCCGCAGTGAGCGCACCGGCCTTTTCTATGGTCTGGAGTATGGTCTCCTTGCGCTTTTCCATCTCGCCGTATGCGTCGTACCAGTGCCTGGCCTCGGCAACCTGGCTGTCGTCCATCCCGCCGGTCTGTTCCTTGCGGTAGCGGCTGATGAACGGGATGGTGTTACCGTCCTCGAAAAGGAGTATGCAGTTTTCTATCTGCCAGGGTTTTACTCCCAGCTTTTCGGCTATAGCCTTAATGTACAGTGGTTTCATTATTTTCTGAATCGCAGGCCGATCACACCCCAGAACGCCTCTCCGAAGATGGAGCCCGACATCTTCGAGGTGCCGGCCTTGCGGTTAACGAATATTACAGGCACTTCCTTGACTTTGAATCCCTTGCGCACGGCGGTGTACTTCATCTCGATCTGGAATCCGTAGCCCTTCATCCTGATGCCGTCCAGGTCAATCCCTTCGAGTACCCTGCGGGAATAGCACATGAATCCGGCCGTGTTGTCCATAATCTTGCTGTGCAGGACTTTGCGCACATACACGGACGCTCCGTAGGACATAAGTATTCTTCCTATGGGCCAATTTACCACCGACACGCCATCGGCATATCGCGAGCCTATGGAGAAGTCCGCACCGTCACGCTCGCAGGCTGCAAGCAGTCTCGGGAGGTCCTTCGGGTCGTGCGAGAAATCGGCGTCCATCTCGAAGAGATAGTCGTACCCCCGCTCGAGTCCCCAGCGGAATCCGGTAAGGTAAGCAGTTCCAAGTCCAAGTTTTCCGGTTCTTTCTATGAGGAAAAGCCTGTCAGGGAATTCTTCCTGCAGGGTCTTCACTCTGGCGGCAGTGCCGTCGGGCGATCCGTCGTCGATAACGAGTATGCTGAAACCCTCTTCCAGAGCCAGAACGGCTCTGGAGATGGCTTCGATGTTTTCTATCTCGTTATAAGTCGGGATTATGACGAGTTTACTTTTGTCTGTTTTCATCTATTTCTTTAAGCATTTCCTTAACTGCGGCCTCAAGCTGAAGGTCCTTGCCTTCGAGTACGCTTTCAGGAGTGTTGTAAACCAGGATGTCAGGTTCTATCTGAAGGTTTTCCAGTGCCCTGTTTTCCTTCAGACCCCAGCAGGTGACCTGAGGGATGCCGAACACGATGGACGGGTCTATCTGGCTTTCCCACCATACTGCCGTCATAGTGCCCGGGACAGGGGTTCCGATGAGCTTGCCGATTCCGAGGGTCTTGTAGACGTAAGGGAATCCGCTGGCGTCGGAATAGTTGTCCTCGCTGATGAGTACGCAGCTTGGCTTGGTCCATTTGCTGAACGGCTCGGTGCCAATGTATTCGCCCCTCGGACGGAACTCGATGTAGGCCTTGCCGTTAAGAAGCGAAGCCAGGTCATCGTGCAGCCAGCCGCCTCCGTTGTGGCGG
>CAYMDZ010000020.1:0-9389 GCA_964389355.1 uncultured Muribaculaceae bacterium
GTCAGATCCATAAGCCCGAAGCATTTCTTCAGAATTTCAGTCTTGTTCATTTCTTATACGTATTTTGTTAACCTTAATGGAATCCTCCGCTCTGTAAATCTTGCGGCGGGCCAATGTATCTTTCGCCACGATAAACGGTTCAGGTTTCGGAGCTGCGGCAAGCGAATCCACGGCAGCCAATGAATCCGTAACGGCCAATGAATCTACAACCCCCAGTGTGTCAGCCAAAAACAGCGAATCGGAGAAATGCCAGGTCATCATCGTGTCCTCCGGCATCAGCGTCTCGAGGTTGAACGGCTTCTCCACATAATGCGAGATCTCCTTCTTCCTGTTACTGTAATAGTCGTCCACCTTGCGAAGATACTTGGCCTTGCGGTCCAGTTTCATCGATGCGCCCTTCAGAATCTTCGCGTATTCATCCGGCTTTTCTATATAATGCTTCACCGAAGCGTCATAGTCCTTCACCGTATATCCGTATTTGCGGAAAATCGGCTCGTAGAAAAGCGACGTATCGGCCTGCTTGCGGGATGAATAATGCGACGACAGCCACTGGTCGGAGAGAAACATATCCACGTAGATGTCGGTAAGTTTGGAAGCAGGTATCACCCTGCCCCTGTCAGAACACGACACCAGGGCGGTCAGGACGACTGCCGCAGATACCAGAACACGCTTAACCCTGTGGCGACGCATATTATCTTAACTGCGCACCGAAATTGTTCTGGAACGAAGACAGGATAGTGTTCATAACCTTCTCCACGTCCTGATCCGTAAGGGTCTTCTCGGGATCCTGCAGAACGAAGCTCAGCGCATACTGTTTCTTGCCCTCAGGAATCTTGTCCCCACGGTATACGTCGAACAGCGATACGTTCTTAAGGAGTTTCCTGGCCTGTTTGAATGCGGTGGTGCGAAGATCCGCGTAAGTCACCTTCTCGTCCAGAAGGAGCGCAAGGTCGCGCCTTACCTCAGGGAACTTCGGCAGTTCCTTGAATCCCACCTTGTTACGCTTGATGAGTTCGAACAGCACCGGCCAGGAGATCTCCGCCGTGAACACTGCCTGCTTAACCCCGAACTTCTTCGCAAGAGCTGGCTGCACCTTGCCGAGCGTTGCCAGAAGCTTGCCGCTTCCCGGAAGCTTGTAGCACATTCCTTCGGCATAAATGTCCGAAGGAGCCGGCTCGTTCCAGAGCTGATAGATGTCGGCGCCGAAACGTCTGAGCAGAAGCTCCAGATAACCCTTCAGCTGAAAATAGTCGGACTTGGCAGCCGCGCCTCTCCAGGATTTCTCCTTCGCGCCGGTGATGGCCAGGCAGAAGTTCTGATGCTCCTCGTAGCCTTCGAGGGTCTCCCCGTTCTTCTCCGGAAGTCTCTGATATACAGAGCCGTACTCAAAGATCTTCATAGACGGCATCTGGCGGTTCACATTGTATGCGACCACCTCCAGCGCGTTGAGAACCAGGGTCTGGCGAAGGACGTTGAGGTCCTGGCTGAGAGGATTGACTATCCTCACGCAGTGGTCTGCCGGGAAGGTCTTGAGGTCCGTATAATAGTCCCCCCTGGTAAGGGAATTATTCATGGTCTCCACAAAGCCGTTGGCAGCCAGGAAATTGGAAATGATGCTGCGCACGGCCTCAGGTTCAGGCGAAGGTGTGGCGTTGACCGACATCCTCATCTGCGAAGGCAACTCGATGTTGTCATATCCGTAGATGCGGAGGATCTCCTCCACCACGTCGCACTCCCTGTAAACGTCCACCATATAGCTTGGCGCGAGCACTGTGGCCTTGCGGCCCTCGCGGCTCACAAACTCGTAGTTCAGGGCCTTGAGTATAAGGTCTATCTTCTCGTCGCCTATCTCCTTGCCGATGAAGGCGCAGATGCGGCCGTAGTCCAGATCTATCTTCTTCCTTTCGACAGGAGCAGGATAATTCTCCTGAATGTCGCCGACCACACGGCCTCCGCACAGTTCCACCACCAGATCGGCGGCGTACTTGAGGGCGTACTGGCATATCTGAGGGTCACATCCCCTCTCGTAGCGGAACGAGGCGTCGGTGGAGAGCTGATGCTTCTTGCTGGTCTTCCTGATGCTGCCCGGATCGAAGTAGGCGCTCTCAAGGAACAGGTTGACGGTGTTTTCAGTGACGCCGCTGTCCTCTCCTCCGAACACTCCGGCCAGGCACATCGCGCCGTCGGCATTGGCAATCACCATATCGAAATCGTTGAGGTCCCTGTCCATTCCGTCAAGGGTGCGGAGATGCTCGCCGGCATTGGCCCTGCGCACGATCGCCCTGCCGCCCTTGATCTTGTCCGCATCGAAAGTGTGAAGCGGCTGCCCGAAGGCGAACAGAATGTAATTCGAGATGTCCACGACGTTGTTTATAGGACGGCTGCCAATGGCTGAAAGCCTCTCCTGCAGCCACTTGGGTGACGGGCCGACCTTGATGCCCTCGACCGTGAGTCCGGTATAGCGGGGAGCGCCTTCAGCGTCCTTCACGTCTATCCCGATCACACCCTTTCCGGCCTTGTCAGCCTCTGAGACGGCCTTGCCGACCTCCGGATGCACGAGTTCGCAAGGGATGCCGTGGAGCTTGAGGTAAGCGTAAACGTCGCGGGCCACGCCGTAATGCGAAGCCGCATCGACACGGTTCGCCGTTATCTCATATTCGATCACGGCGTGCGTAGGGATGTGCAGATAGTCCTTCGCAGGAACGCCCACAGGGGCGTCGTCAGGCAGCACCTTGATGCCGTCGTGGCTCTCGCCTATGCCCAGCTCGTCCTCGGCGCATATCATTCCGAGACTCTCCACGCCGCGTATCTTCGATTTCTTGATCTTGAAGTCGCCCGGCAGGACAGCGCCCACCCTGGCGAAAAGCACCTTCTGGCCGGCAGCCACGTTCGGAGCGCCGCAAACGACCTGGAGAGGTTCTCCCGTGCCGTCATCCACCGTGGTGATGTGAAGGTGATCGGAATCCGGATGAGCGGCGCAGGTAAGAACCTTAGCCACCACCACATTCTTCAGTCCGCCTTCTATCGCCTCCGTTTCCTCCACACCGTCGACCTCGATGCCTATCGAAGTCATAATCTCGGCTATCTGAGCCGCAGTGAGGTCACATTTAATGTAATCCTTAAGCCAATTGTACTCGAGCTTCATATCTGTAATGTTTTATTTCAAATTATCCTCGTCGAAAAGAGTCTTCACGAACTCGTCCCTGTCGAACTCCCTGATGTCGTCTATCCCCTCGCCCACGCCGACATACTTTATAGGAATGCCGAACTGATCCACCAGGCCGACTGCCACTCCGCCTCTCGCGCTGCCGTCCATTTTGGTCAGCATCAGCGAAGTGATGCTGGTGGCGCGGGCAAATTCCTTCGCCTGCTGGAAAGCATTCTGCCCTGTGCTGGCATCCAGAACGAGCATCACCTCGGAAGGCGCGCCCGGAAGAGCCTTGCCCACGGAATTCCTGATCTTCGTTAGTTCGTTCATCAGGTCCACCCTGTTATGCAGACGCCCGGCAGTATCGATGAGCACCACGTCGGCGCCCTTCGCCACAGCGGACTTCACCGTATCGTAAGCCACAGCCGCAGGGTCCGAGCCCATCTGCTGACGGACGATGTCCACACCGGCCCTCTCGGCCCACACGCTTATCTGGTCCACAGCCGCGGCGCGGAACGTGTCCGCAGCGCCCAGAACCACCTTCTTCCCCTCCTTTCTGAACCTGTATGCCAATTTGCCTATGCTCGTGGTCTTGCCCACGCCGTTCACGCCGACCACCAGCACCACATAAGGGCGCACGGTGCTCTCAGGGACAGGCTTTGTATCCAGAAGTTCGGCGATCTGCTCGCGGAGCATGGTGAAAAGCTCCTCCCTGGACATGAACTTGTCGCGGGAAACCCTTTCCTCCAGAGCGTCCACCACCTTGAGTGTGGTATCCACTCCCATATCCGACTCCACCAAAGCCTCCTCGATGGCGTCCAGGGTGGAATCATCCACTCTCGACCTGCCTATCACGGCCCTGCTTAAACGCTGAAAAAAACTAATCGCCATATCGGACAAATATAATGAATTTCCTCTGCACTAGCATAAAAAAAGAGAGTGAAAATCACTCTCTTTCTCAGTATTGTAACCTAAAAGGATTATTTCTTGGAGAACATCTCTTTAGCCTGTGACTCCTCAACGAGCGTCTCTGTGAAAACATAAGCGCCGGTTTTAGGAGATTTCTCCATACGGATGCACTTGACCATGCTCTTAGCACCGGCCTTAGCTGCGAATGTTGCGACGGCTTTCTTTGCCATATTGTATCCTCCTCAGATTATTTGATTTCACGATGTACAGTCACTCTCTTGAGGAACGGGTTGTACTTCTTCCTCTCAAGACGCTCTGTAGTATTCTTCTTGTTCTTGGTGGTCACGTAACGGGAAATTCCCGGAACGCCAGTTGCTTTCTGTTCCGTGCACTCGAGGATGACCTGCACCCTGTTGCCTTTTGCTTTCTTTGCCATAACTTCAAAAATTAAACAAGGTTAACATATCCTTTCTTCTGAGCATCGCGAATGGTAGCCTCGAGGCCGTTCTTCTCGATGATCCTCATACCCTTGCAAGACACCTTGAGGGTTATAAATCTCTGCTCCTCCTCACTCCAGAAGCGCTTGTTCTTGAGGTTGACGGAGAAATCACGCTTGGTGCGCAGTTTAGAATGGGCAACATTGTTACCTTTCATTCTTTTCCTTCCGGTTATTTGACAAACCTTTGCCATAATGATATTCTTTTATTTATTATTATTCTTTACCAGCTTCAGAAATCTGTTCCAGCGGATGCTCCGCGGGAAGGACTCTTCAGCATCTGTCGAGAGCCATATTATTGCCGGCGTACCCACTATGTGGTCTTCCGGAACAAAACCCCAATACCTGGAATCCAGGGAATTGTGTCTGTTGTCTCCCATCATGAAGTAGTAATCCTGTCTGAAGGTGTACTCTCCGGCGGCCAATGCATCCTCAACGGATGAATGTTCGTAAACCCTGATGATCCTCTCGTAAAGGGGAAGATTCCGGGCGTCGAGCCGTACAGTAGCTCCCTTCTTCGGG
Source organism: uncultured Muribaculaceae bacterium (assembly GCA_964389355.1). Classification (GTDB taxonomy): domain Bacteria; phylum Bacteroidota; class Bacteroidia; order Bacteroidales; family UBA932; genus Cryptobacteroides. Next base: position 5,076 of record CAYMDZ010000020.1, read on the forward strand.
ATCCAGACGGGACCGAACTCGTCTCTGCTCCAGCTGTAGTCCGCACTGAAGGGGAAAATCTCTCTGTAGTCACGCTGGGTTTCTTCAAGATGGGCGGAAAGCTGAAGTCCCGGGTATGAAGGTTCTTTCACTCCATTCACCCACGCAAGGCCTTTTCTCACTTCCAGAGTATCGCCCGCTACGGCCACACATCTTTTAACGTAGTGATCCACCTTGTCGGCAGGACGTGCTATCACAGGTCCAAGCTTCGAAATGACGGTCCTTTTGTCATAGAACCTGCAGAGAGCGTAATAGTCTTCTGCGGGCGATTTCCTGAGGACTGTATCTCCATTTGGAAAACCGAACACGACCACATCACCCCTCTGAACGCTGCGTCTTCCCTTGAGTCTGCGATAATCGCACTTCACGAGCTTGGAGTAGGACTCCTTCCCGAAAGCCACGTTATGCGTGAAAGGAAGCGTCAGCGGAGTCTGAGGCAACTTTGGTCCGTATGTCAATTTGCTTACGAAGAGATGGTCTCCGGTATAGAGGGTTCTCTCCATTGAGGATGAAGGAATCTTGAAAGCCTGGAACCAGAAGGTATTGATCAGGGTTACCACGATGACGGCGAAGATGATGGCGTCGAGCCAGTCGTTGGCCGCAGAATGTTTCTCCCCTTCCTTGTATCTCTTCTTCCAGAAGTTCCAGCGGACCTTGCGGGTGATGAATATGTCGAATATCACGCCCAGTCCGAGAAGGAACCAATAGTTTTCAAGCCAGATTACCCACGCGATGTAGAGCAGGGCCCAGAATGTGAACCTCGTCCATCTGTTATGGGTAAATTCCTTCAGGCTCACAGCTATTTCTTGTTAACTGACTTTACTATAGCTTCAAATGCCTTCGGATTGTTCATGGCGAGGTCTGCAAGCACCTTGCGGTTAAGGCCGACATTGTGTTTTGCGAGAGCGCCCATAAACTGAGAATAAGTCATACCATACTGACGTACGGCTGCGTTGATTCTCTGAATCCAAAGTGCGCGGAAATTGCGCTTCTTGGCTCTACGATCACGGTAAGCATAGGTAAGTCCTTTCTCGTAAGTGTTCTTTGCTACCGTCCATACATTCCTCCTGGCGAGGAAGTTACCGCGAGTTCTCTTAAGAATCTTCTTGCGGCGTGCCCTTGAGGCAACTGAATTCACTGATCTTGGCATAATTCAATACTTTTTAGAGAACCAACATTTCTTTCACTCTCTTGATATCCGTAGGTTCGATGATTGCGAAATGATCAAGATTTCTCTTCTGCTTTTTGGTCTTCTTTGTGAGGATGTGGCTGTGGTAAGCGTGCTTCCTCTTGATTTTGCCCGACCCGGTAAGCGTAAAGCGCTTTTTGGCACCGGGGTTCGTTTTAAGCTTTGCCATTGTGTAAAAATGTTTAAATAATAATGTTTATAATAAGGCCGTATCTCTACGGTTTACTTCTTTTTAAGCGGCGCTATCATCATAGTCATCCTCTTTCCTTCCAGGACAGGCATGTTCTCCGCGCGTCCGTATTCCTCAAGTTCCACGGCGAAACGCAGGAGCTGTTTCTCTCCCTGATCTGCGAACATTATCGAACGTCCGCGGAAGAAGATGGTAGCCTTGACCTTCGACCCTTCCTGAAGGAAGCCCTGAGCATGCTTGAGCTTGAACTGGAAATCGTGCTCGTCGGTGTTCGGTCCGAAACGCAGTTCCTTCACCACGATCTTCGCCGAATTCGACTTCATCTCCTTGGCCTTCTTCTTCTGCTGGTAAATGTACTTCTCATAGTCCATTATCCTGCATACGGGAGGATCGGCCTTCGCGCTGATCTCCACTAGGTCCAATTCAAGGTCATCTGCAAGTCTGATCGCCTTCGCGATGGGATAGATACCCTGTTCGGGGATATTGTCTCCCACCAGACGTACTTGCGGTGCGGTTATCTCACCGTTGATTCTAAGCTCATTCTCGTCCTTTTGCTGACGAGGATCCGGTCTGCGTCCCTGCTGCGGACGAGGTCCCGACGGCTTTGGTCTGTAAGGTCCTGGCATTAAGCTAATTCTTCAGCTACCGCTGATTTTATATATTCAACAAACTGTTCTGCAGTCATAGAGCCCTGATCGACACCTTCCCTGCGTACAGAGACGGTACCGTCAGCGACTTCCTTTTCTCCCACGATCGCAAGCACAGGCACTCTCAGGACAGCTATATCCCTGATACGCTTGCCGAGGGTCTCGTTGCGTGCGTCAATGGAAGCGCGAATTTCGGAATTTTTCAGCAAATTGCAAACTTTTTCCGCATAATCTGAATATTTCTCGCTGACAGGCAGAATCTTGACCTGATCAGGAGAAAGCCAGATAGGCAGATGGCCTGCCGTATGCTCGAGAACCACTGCGGTGAAACGCTCGATGGATCCGAACGGAGCGCGGTGAATCATCACAGGGCGCTGCTTCTGTCCGTCGGCGTCCACGAACTCGAGCTGGAAACGCTCAGGCAGGTTGTAGTCCACCTGGATGGTACCCAGCTGCCAGCGGCGTCCGATGGCATCCTTCACCATAAAGTCGAGCTTAGGGCCGTAGAATGCGGCCTCACCGTATTCAACCACGGTCTTGAGGCCCTTCTTCTTAGCGGCCACGATGATGGCGTTCTCAGCCTTCTCCCAGTTCTCGTCGGTTCCGATGTATTTGGTCTTGTTGTTAGGGTCACGGAGTGAGATCTGAGCCATATACTCGGTCATGTTCAATGTCTTGAACACATAGAGGATAAGGTCGATCACCTTCTCGAACTCCTCCTGAAGCTGGTCAGGACGGCAGAAGAGGTGGGCGTCGTCCTGGGTAAAGCCGCGGACGCGCGTAAGCCCGTGAAGCTCGCCGCTCTGCTCGTAACGGTACACAGTACCGAACTCCGCGAAACGCAGAGGCAGATCCTTGTATGAACGCGGCTCGCTGCGGTAGATCTCGCAGTGGTGAGGGCAGTTCATAGGCTTCAGCATATATTCTTCACCCTCCTGAGGGGTGTGGATAGGCTGAAAGGAATCCTTGCCGTACTTGGCATAGTGGCCTGAAGTCACATAAAGTTCCTTGGCGCCGATATGAGGCGTAACGACAGGCAGATACCCGAGCTCAGCCTGCTTCTTGCGCAGGAACTGTTCGAGGGTATAGCGCATCTGCGCGCCGCGCGGCAGCCACAGAGGAAGTCCGAGGCCCACGCGTGAAGAGAAGGTGAAGAGCTGCATCTCCTTGCCGATCTTGCGGTGGTCTCTCTTCTTGGCCTCTTCCAGAAGGTTCAGATACTCGTCCAGCATGCTCTTCTTAGGGAAGGTCACACCGTAGATGCGGGTCAGCTGCTCGCGGTTCTGGTCGCCTTTCCAGTATGCGCCAGCTATGGCAGTCAGTTTTACAGCCTTGATGTCGTCCACGTGCTTGATGTGCGGTCCGCGGCAGAGATCGGTGAAATTCCCGTTCGTGTAGAACGTGATAGTGCCGTCCTCAAGCGCCTCGATGAGCTCGCACTTGTAAGGATCGCCCTTCTTCTTGAAATAAGCCATGGCCTCGGACTTCGAAACATCCTTCTTCTCAAATGTCTCCTTGGTCCGGGCCAATTCTATCATCTTGTCCTCGATCTTCTTGAAATCCGCTTCGCTGATCTGCTGTCCGCCGAAATCCACGTCATAGTAGAATCCGGTCTCCACAGCCGGTCCGACGCCGAATTTCACGCCCGGATACAGAGCCTCGAGAGCCTCTGCCATCAGGTGTGCGGAAGAATGCCAGAATATCTTCTTCGCTTCGTCGTCCTCCCAGGGACGGAACGTTCCGTCTGTAAATGCAATAGTAGCCATATGTCGTATGTTTGTAAAGCCCACAAAGATAATCAAAAAATTCCTATCTTTGTAAGGTTATGGAAACAATAGACAAAAAAATCATAAGCGGCGAGGCGGCCAGAGCGGCCCTGCTTTTCGGTCTCGCGTCGGGATCATACATCATCCTCTCTATGGTGCTGAAGACCCAGGCCGTGATCTACATCCTGGACCTGGCCAAGTTCATCGGACTGATCCTGCTTATGAAATACTGTATGCAGAGCCTTCAGAACAGGTACGAGGGCGTGAACGCCGGGTCGCTGCGCCGCTACGGCACCCTCATCGCCCTGTTCTCCGCCATAATCACGGCCGCAGTGGCCTATGTTGCCTACCAGCACCTCTTCCCGGATGCCGTAAAGGCGGTATGGGACGAGATTTACGTGCAGATGGGGTCAAGCCTCGACGAGAACACGCGCCAGAGCCTTCAGTGGACGGAAGCCAACTTCGCTCCAGTCGTGATGGTCA
>CAYMDZ010000021.1:0-9296 GCA_964389355.1 uncultured Muribaculaceae bacterium
ATATGCTCGCTTCGGGAGTGGATCCGTCGAGGACCCTGGCCCTCACATTCACCAAGAAGGCGGCCACCGAGATGAAGGAGAGGATAGAGATGATGGTGGGCGGCAGAAGCGCCCGCCGCGTGGTGATGGGCACGTTTCACGCCGTGTTCGTAAGGTTCCTCAGGGAATACGCTTCGGTGCTGGGCTATCCGGAGCAGTTCACCATCTATGACACTTCGGATTCCGCGTCCGCGATGAAAAGCTGCATCAGGGAGCTTGGCCTGGACGATTCCGTCTATAAATACAAGGAAGTTCTCTCCCGCATCTCGGGAGCGAAGAACAATCTCGTGACCCCGGGCACCTATGCGACGCGCCAGGACCTGCTCCAGGCTGACCAGCGTGCCAGGAAACCGCGCATCTGCGATCTGTACAAGATGTACCAGAACAAGCTGAAGGCGGCGGGAGTGATGGATTTCGACGACATCCTCGTCAATATGAACATCCTGCTGCGCGACTGTCCGGAGGCCCTTCAGTCCCTCGGCTCGCGATTCTCCTACATAATGGTGGACGAGTACCAGGATACCAACTTCGCCCAGTACAACATCATCCGCAAACTTACGGTCCTTCACCACAACATCTGCGTGGTCGGGGACGATTCGCAGTCCATATACGCCTTCCGCGGTGCCAGGGTGCAGAACATCATCAACTTCAAAAACGACTTCCCCGAGTGCCGCATCATCCGTCTGGAGAAGAACTACCGCTCCACCCAGGTCATCGTGAACGCCGCGAACAGCGTCATAGAGCATAATGCGAACCGCATCCCGAAGCAGTGCTACTCCGATGCCGAGGCCGGCGAGAAGATAAGGATAGTGGACTGCTTCTCGGAGCAGGACGAAGCCGCCAGGATCGTCTCGGAGATCACCTCCAGGGCGCACGTTAAAAATGCCAATTACGGCGATTTTGCCGTCCTGTACAGGACCAACGGCCAGTCCCGCGCCATAGAGGAGGCCCTCCGCAGACGGAACATCCCTTATATGATATATTCCGGAAATTCCTTCTTCGAAAGGAAGGAGATCAAGAATATGATGGCCTACTTCAAGCTCGTGATCAACCTTCACGACGACGAGAGCTTCCGCCGCATAGTTAACGTGCCGGCCAGGGGCATAGGGGACACTTCGCTCGAGGCTCTTGCCAAGGCCGCCCGCGCCCATCAGACTTCCCTGTTCAAGGCCATCTGGCTGGACGATCTGGCCGAATTCGGGCTCAAGCCTGCCGCGGTTTCGCGTCTGACCTCGTTCGGGAAGATCATTGACAGTCTGGCCGCCAGAGTCCCGCTGTGCGACGCGCAGGAATTGGCATTCCAGATAAGGGAAGATACCGGGTATTATGCTTCCGTCAAGGGAGATACCTCGCAGGAGGGGGTGAATGCGCTGTCCAATCTGGATGAGCTGTTCAACTCCGTGGCTTCGTATGTTCAGGAGCGCAGGCAGGAGGCTGAGGAGAACGGTGAGACCGAGGTTCAGGAGATCTCGCTTCCGGACTATATGGAGAACGTGTCGCTGCTTTCGAACGCCGACACCGACGACGGCACGGACGATAAGGAGAAGGTCTCGCTGATGACTGTGCATTCGGCCAAGGGACTGGAATATCCGTACGTCATCATCGCCGGGATGGAGAACAACATATTCCCGCTTCTTAATATGGCGGGTTCGGCAGCCGACCTGGAGGAGGAGCGAAGGCTCTTCTATGTGGCGCTCACCCGCGCGAAGAAGAGCGTGGTCATCACGCACTGCGATTCCAGAATGCGTAACGGCAAGACTGAGACCAACGACATCTCGATGTTCGTCAAGGAGATAGACCCCAAATATCTGGAGGCTCCGGTAATTTCGTCGGCGCCTTCGTTCGGAATGTCCTACGGCAGAAGTTCGGCCGTGCATTATGAACCCAGAACCGCTCAGAGACCTTCCGTCGGATATCAGCGTCCTGGGTCTTTCGGCAGCCAGGCCAAGCCGGCATTCGGGACTTCGAGACAGCAGCCGTCTGCCCAACGCCCTTCAGCTCCGCAGCGCAGTGCCGGTTTTGTGACGCCGAGGCCTTCCGCACCGGCATCGGCGCCGGATCCGAACTTCAGGGCGGATGATATGAACGTGTTCCGCGCCGGGCAGCGCATCGTGCACAACAGGTTCGGCGGCGGGCGCATCCTGACCCTCAGCGGAGTGGCTCCGGAGATCCGCGCCGAGGTGGATTTCGACGCCTACGGTAAAAAAGTACTCCTTCTCAAGTACGCGAAAATGCACGTTGAGAAGGAGTAGATTCCGAAATTCAATTTTCTATTTGCACCACTTGTCCAGCCACCCGTAGAATTCCCTGTGCCAGAGGAGTGAGTTCTGCGGACGCAGTATCCAGTGGTTCTCTTCAGGGAATATGACGAGCTTGCTCGGAACGCCCATCATCTGGGCGGCGTTGAATGCGGCCATACCCTGTTCGTAAGGGATGCGGTAGTCCATCATTCCGTGGATGCACAGGATAGGCGTATGCCAATTGGTCACCATAGTCTCGGGGCTCTTGGCATAATGGCGTACGGCTTTCGGAGTGGAAGCGTACGGCGCACCGGCCTGCTGCATGCCTCCGAAGGTGATTCCGTCGCCCTTAGGGCCGATCTGGCCCGGGGTATAGGCGTATTCGGTGAGGCCGCCGTTGTCCCAGTTGGCAAACCACATCTCCTCGGTGGTGAACCACATCTGTCTCTCGCTGAAGATGCCGGCGTGCGCTATGAAGCAGTCGTACAGGTCGCCGTGCAGGCCTTCGAGCATATAGACCGAATATCCGCCGTAGGACGCGCCCACGCAGGCGAGCTTGTTCACGTACGGAAGGCTCTTGACATATCTGCCGGCGGTAAGGTAGTCCTGCATGTTGAGGCCCGGGTAGTCGCCGCTGATCTGCTCCTTCCATTCCTGTCCGAAGGCTGTGGTGCCGCGTCTGTTCGGAAGGATCACCACATAGCCCTGCTGGGCCATAAGCCTGTAGCACCACCTGTAGCTCCAGTCCTGGGAATTGGTCCCCTGAGGGCCGCCGAGCACGATCTCTATGGCAGGGTAGGTCCTGCTGCTGTCGAAATGCGGAGGATAGACCATCCAGCACTGCATCTGCTTGCCGTCCACGGTCTTGAGGTATATGCTTTCGGAGCTTGGCTCGTCGAGCTGGTCGAGGATGTGTTTGTTCTCGTGAGAGATCTGCTCGAATCCGGCCTTTCCGTCAGGGGTATAGTCCACTTTCACGAGTTCGGTAGGGAAGTTCAGGCAGTAGTAGGTGGAATAGAGTTCCACGCCGCCGTCCTTGAGGTCGCGGATGTACCACGGCGAGAAGAAGTCGTAATGCCAGTCGGGTCTGGTGAGCTGGGTCACGCGGCCCTCGAGGTCGATTTTGAGTATGGCCTGAGTGGCGGAAGGACGCATCGAGCTGAAGTAGATCTCGTCTCCGTGCCATACGGGAGACGAGGCGTCATTGTCGTAATTGGCAGTGAGCTCGCGTATGTTGCTGACTTCAGGAACGCATTGGCCGTCAGGATCTGAAGGGATGTTTACGTCGGCCACGAGGATTCTCTGGCGGTCGGCTTCGTATCCGTCGCGCTCCATCGAGATCCAGGCGAGGCGGCTGCCGTCTTCGTTCCACACAGGGTCGGTGTCGTAGCCGCCGTCGGTCTTGACGGCTATCGTCTCTCCGGTGAGAAGGTCATAGATGTAGATGCCGCAGTTCGTGCTGAAGGCGTATTCCTTGCCGGTGTGCTTGCGGCAGGAGTAGGCGACGAGTCTGCCGCTCGGAGACCAGTCTAGCTGCTCCAGTCCGCCGAAAGGTTCGGTCGGGAGTTCATAAGGCTCGTCTCCGAGTATGTCTATGCTCCGTTCAGGGGTGACGGCGCTTATCGGTGCGATGTAGGTGCGCGGGGTTTCGGTTACCCAGTGGTCCCAGTGCCTGTACATAAGGTCTTCGGTGACATAGGCCTGCGCCTTGTCGAGGGCGGGGTCGATGTCCTTCGGGGTCTTGACCGGACCGGGTACCGTGCTGAGGTACAGGAGCATATTTCCGTCAGGGGAGAGCTTGAACTCGGAGATTCCCGCGGGAACATCGCTTATCTGGCGTCGTGCGCCAAGCGATTTCTTCCCCACTGCGGCGTTCCAGATCTGGCCGTCCTGGATGAAATAGACGGACTGCCCGTCGGGAGCCCATCTGGCGCAGGATACGCTGGATGCGTAACGCGAAAGCTGCATTTTGTTCGATCCGTCCAGATCCGAAAGGAACAGGTTACGGCAGCTTCTGTTCTGCGCCACGTCTGTGTAGGAGACGCCGTAGAGCACTTTCTTCCCGTCAGGGGACACCTGAGGGTCTGAGAGACGGCCCATTGCCAGAAGCGCCTCGGGGGTCATCACTCCGTCTTCTATCTGTATGTCGGACGGCCCGACATACCCCTTCTCATTCTTGTTAGGTTTCATAAATCCGAAAAAAGCATCCGCGGCGAAGCAGCCGATCAGTACGGCCACTGCGCAGATTGCAAATGTTTTAAAAAATCTTTTCATATATTTTTACGATATTTTGCTGAAGTCCTTTCGGGTGTATTTGCCTTTGCGGAGCTCGTCGCGAAGGCGGACATTAGCCGGAGAACTGAGGTCGGGGTCCTGTTCCAGAACGTGCAGGGCATAGTTTCGAGCTTCGTTGAGTATCAGACCGTCACGGGCGAGCGAGGCGATGTTCAGATTGATCGGAAGTCCGCTCTGGGCAGTCCCTTCCGGATCTCCCGGGCCGCGCATCTTCATATCCTCTTCCGCGATGGTGAACCCGTTCTCCGTGCTGCACATCAGTTCCAGCCGCTGTATGCTTTCTTTCGAACATTTGTAGCCGCGCACCAGGATGCAGTGTGACTGCGCCGCGCCTCTTCCCACGCGGCCGCGAAGCTGGTGGAGCTGCGACAGCCCGAATCTCTCGGCGCTCATTATCACCATAACAGACGCGTTGGGAACGTCCACCCCCACTTCTATCACCGTGGTGGACACGAGAATGTCGGCCCTTCCGGCGGCGAAGGCGTCCATATTGAAGGCCTTCTCCTCGCTTGTCTGCTTTCCGTGCACTATGGCCGCCCTGTACGGCGGGAACGGAAACGCCTGCACTATATCTTCGTACCCCTTTTCAAGGTTCTGAAGGTCAATCTTTTCGCTCTCGAATATCATAGGATACACCACGAACACCTGATGCCCGGCGGCGATCTCCCTGCGCATAAAATTGTAGATCAGCGGCAGCTTGTTTTCCGTGTGGAGCGTGGTGCGTACCGGCGTGCGCCCCGGAGGCAGTTCGTCTATCACCGACACGTCCAGATCGCCATACACGGTCATCGCCAGCGTGCGCGGAATAGGGGTCGCGGTCATCACCAGCACGTGCGGTGCGGTGCCGTTCTTCGTCCACAGCTTCGAGCGCTGTTCCACTCCGAACCTGTGCTGTTCGTCTATGACGGCCAATCCCAGATTCTTCCACTGCACGCTGTCTTCGAGCAGGGCGTGCGTGCCCACGATAAGGCCAATGCTTCCGTCCAGCAGCCCCTCGTGGATCTCGCGCCGTTCGCGGGTCTTTGTGGAGCCGGTAAGAAGCGCGCACCGCACGGACGTGTGGGCGAGGTATTTCTGGATATTGGCATAATGCTGCTGCGCAAGCACTTCGGTAGGGGCCATTATGCAGGTCTGAAATCCGTTTCCTATGGCCAGCAGACAGCTAAGCACGGCCACCATAGTTTTTCCGGAGCCGACATCGCCCTGAAGCAGGCGGTTCATCTGCCTGCCGGACATAAGGTCTGCGCGGATCTCCTTGATGACGCGCTGCTGTGCGCCGGTAAGCTGATACGGAAGCGCCTTGTAGCAGGCGTTGAAGTCAGGTCCGACCTTGGGCATAGGGAAGCCCACGGACTGGCGCGAGCGTATGTATTTCTGCTTTAACAGGCTGAGCTGCAGTAGGAAAAGTTCTTCGAACTTGAGCCGCCTCTGGGCTTTCTCCAGGGTGTAGCCGTCCGAAGGGAAATGGATGTTTTTCAGCGCGTAGGGCAGGGTGCAGAGCCCCAGGTCGTGCATCACATAGTCCGGCAGGGTCTCCTGGATCTCCGGGATGCACAGCGCGAGGGCGGCGCTCTGAAGACGGCACATCACCTTGCCCGTGATGCCGGCGTTTTTCAGCTTCTCGGTGCTCGGATACACTCCGGTCAGCACCCCGGCCTTGCCGGCTGTGACCGAGGACGCGTCGTCCACTTCCGGATGAACCATATTGTAGCGGCCGTTGTATTCGCTTGGCTTTCCGAAGAATATGAATGTGCGCCCCGGGACAAGGCGCTCCTGGTTCCATTTGATGCCCTTGAAGAAGACCATCTCCATCTTCCCGCTGCCGTCGTCCACCATAACGCTGAGCCGCTTGGCCTTCCCCTCGCCCACGAGGCTGCAGGAGACCACTTCGGCCTTTACCTGTATGTAGGCCGAGGTCTGGCTGATCTGGGAAATCTTCTGTATGGTGGTGCGGTCTATGTAGCGGAAAGGGTACAGGTGAATGAGGTCCTCGAGCGTTCTGAGCCCGAGTTCCTTCTCCAGAAGTTCAGCCCGTTTGGGGCCGACTCCCTTCAGGTATTTTATTTCGCCGGACAGTTCACCCATAGCCTTCCTTTGACAAAGATATGTCTTTTTTCGTATATTTGTGCCCGCTGACCAATAGGCATATAATCAGTTCCTCTCTGCCTGCGAATTCTATCCCCAAGTTTGGTGATAAATTGTAAAGTATTGTCCAAGTTGTTGCACAATTTTTTGTGTGGTTTTTCGCGAAAATTGCACTATTTTCTGTGCAAAGTTGTTATATTTGCAAAAACAAAACAAAATGGAAGGCCTGTACAATTCTTTTCGCATTAAGCTTTCACTTGCTCCTATGGGATATCTGCGCAGTTTCCACGAGCAGATAAACTGGAACAACCGCCTTATCTGCATTATGGGACAAAAGGGTGTTGGGAAAACCACATTGATTCTACAGCATATAAAAAAGTATGACAACCTTGACGAAACCCTGTATGTAACAGCCGACAATATGTATTTTGCCGGGCACACTCTCTATGAACTGGCCGGATTGTTTTTTTCTCAAGGCGGGAAACGCCTGTATATAGATGAGATTCACAAGTACAAAGGGTGGTCAACTGAGATCAAGAACATTTATGATGATTATCCTACACTTCACGTAGTGTATTCAGGAAGCAGTCTGTTGGCGCTCAGGAGTGGCAATAAAGCGGACCTCAGCAGAAGAAGTATACCTTATGAAATGCCTGGACTGTCATTTCGGGAATTTTTAAACATCCGCAACGGCTGGAATCTGAAGGCATCCTCTCTTGAAGAGATTCTGCGAGGAAAGGTGGATTTCCCGGAAGGTGAATATCGGCCTCTCAAATACTACAAAGAATACTGCCGATACGGATTCTATCCTTTCTTTCAGGAAGAAGATGCAGAGATCAAACTGCAGAATGCAATACTCGCCACAGTGGAAGACGATATCCCGGATTATGCCGATATGACTGTCGCATCAGCCGCAAAACTCAAGAAACTGATGTATATTCTCGCCAAGAGCGTTCCGTTCAAGCCAAGCAATGACTCCCTGGGGCGCGACCTTGGAATCAGCAGAAATTCAGTACCGGACTACATCAGTTATCTGGAAGCCACCGGAATGTTCAATGCCCTTCGAGAAAGCGGACACAGTGACAATCTGCTATCAAAACCGGAAAAATTATATCTGGGGAACAGCAACATCGCATATGCGTTATCCGAAAACGGAATAATTGATGACGGAAATATGCGTGAAACCAACTTCCTTGCCTGGGTAAAGCAGGTATGTAAGCCGACATCTTCCAAAATCTCAGATTTTGAAATAGACGGCATCACATTCGAAGTAGGAGGGAAAAATAAGAAAGGCGGACAGATTAAGGACGCGCAAGCAGGTTTTCTTGTAAAAGACAACCTGGAATACGCCTCCGGGCAGTCAATCCCCATTTGGATGTTCGGCTTCATTTATTGACGGCGACCGTCAATCCGTCCGATGCGGATTTTTCGTATATTTGTGCCCGCTGACCTTAAAGGCTCGTGATGACCAGAATAGCTTTCGTACATAACGGCTTTCCTGCAGGAGGTGCGGAAAGGATCACCCTCGACATAGCCAGGTACCTCGCGCCGTCGGGCGGGTATGAGATTTTCGTCTATGCCACCCATATAGGAAGCCTCGCGGAAGGGGATGCCGGGTGCCTGACGCTCAGAAAAATCCCCTCCCAGACCATACAGTCCAGGCGCTCACAGGCCATAGAATCCCTGCTGCTTTCGGATCATATCGACATCCTGGTGGAGGTGACCAAATCCCTTCACGACATAGAGGGCATAAGGGCCCGCACGGGCGTAAAGACCGTTCTGGCCTGCCACGGGGAGGTGTTCTGGCAGCGTTATGCCATTATGCACCGCCGCCGGAAGAAAAAGCTCCTCTGGACGCTCTTCTACAGACGCCGGTATGCTGACGGAACCCTCGCTCTTCGCAAGGCGCAGCGCCGCACGCTCTTCGATTATGAGCACTGCGATGCCTATACGGTTCTGTGTCAGGAATATAAATGCCAATTGGAACGCGACCTGGGAATCGCCCCGGACACCTCGCACGTCTTCGTTATCGAGAATCCGGAGCGGGCCGTGCCTTCGCCTGTGCTTGACAAGGAGAAGATGGTCCTGTTCTGCGGGCGTTTCGAGAACTGGTCGAAACGGATAGACCGCCTGCTGCGCATCTGGGCTGAAGTTCAGGACCGTATGCCGGAGTGGCGGCTTGTGCTGGTGGGGGACGGTCCGGATATGGGCGGAATCCGCGAACTCGCGGAAAGATTGGCCCTCAAGAGAATATCGTTCGAGGGGAGGCAGTCCGACGTGGCTTCGTACTACGACAGGGCTTCGGTGGTGTGCCTGACCTCGCAGACGGAAGGATGGCCGCTGGCCCTTTCGGAGGGGCAGGCCCGCGGATGCATAGGGGTGGCGTTCGGATGCACGGCAGGGGTCAGGGAGATACTCTCGCCGAGCGGTGAAAACGGCTATATCGTGCGCCCTTTTGACGAAAAGGAATTTGCAACGGTGCTGCTCGAAATAGCATCTTCAGATGAGGACGCGCTGCGCCGGATAAGAATAGGTGGAATGGAAAAACGGAGACAGTACCTTCCCGAGGTTATCGCCCAGAAATGGAAAGTGCTGTTTGATAAACTGATGCATAATGAAGATACATAATCCTGAAGG
>CAYMDZ010000022.1:0-9127 GCA_964389355.1 uncultured Muribaculaceae bacterium
ATACAGGTATCGCACGAGGCGTAATAGATATACACCTTGCCGTCCTCATCGGCGATCCAGCCGTTGGAGAAAAGCACGTTCATCACGTCTCCCACGAACTCCTCCCCTTCAGGAGCCATAAAGAACCCGGCAGGCGAAGCGATCACTTTGGTCGGATCCTCGAGCGAAGTCATATACATATACAGCACATACCTAAGGCCCGAAGCGCATCCGCGTACGCCGTGCGCCAGGTGAAGCCAGCCTTTCGAAGTCTTTATCGGAGCCGGTCCCTCGCCGTTCTTCAGTTCCATAATGGTATGATAGTTACGGAAATTGATGATCTTCTCCTCGTGAACTTCGGCATTGCAGATGTCGTCTATCAGCGCCCAACCGATTCCGCCGCCCTTGCCGGCGTCGATGAATCCGTCCTGAGGACGCGTGTAGAGGGCATATTTGCCGTTCACGAACTCAGGATGCAGAACCACGTTGCGCTGCTGGGACTTCGACTTGAGGTCAGGCAGCCTCTGCCAGGTAACGAAATCCTTAGTGCGGGCGATTCCCGCACAGGCCACGGCTGAAGACAGGTCTCCCTCCGGGGCGGAAGGGTCCTTGCGCTCCACGCAGAAGATGCCGTAGATCCAGCCGTCCTCATGCGCGGTCAGACGCATATCATACACATTGGTGGCAGGCTCCCCGTAATCAGGCATAGTCACAGGATAATCCCAGAACCGGAAATTGTCCACTCCGTTAGGGCTCTCGGCCACAGCGAAGAATGATTTGCGGTCCGCCCCCTCGACTCTGACCACCATAATATATTTGCCGTACCACTTTATGGCGCCGGAATTGAACGCAGCGTGTATGCCGAAGCGCTCTTCCAGATAAGGATTGGTCTGAGGATTAAGATCATACCTCCAGAAAAGAGGCGCGTGATCCCCTGTCAGAACCGGATACCTGTAACGCTCATAGACTCCGTTACAGTAAACGGGTTCGTTCCTGCGGGTTATCAATTCTTCGTGTCCGGCCTTGAGCCAATCCAGTCTTTCACTGAAATTCATATCTGTATCGTTTTATTTGTTCAAGAATAATGTCCTTCCGTTCTCATAGAACCCCATAAAATTCTGCGCATCGGCAGATCCCGGGAACGGTGCGTAGAAATGTCCGGGCTTGTCCCAGGCGTTGCGCCAGGTGAGCACATAGCATATCGGATGTCCCTCCACGGCCTTCAGCAGCACATCCGTCCACCAGGCAGGGTTCGGAATGCCCTCGAATCCAGTCTCGGTGACGGCGATGAGCTTCCCGTGTGCCGAAGCGAACTCCTGCATATACCGAAGATCCCTCTCGAGCACATCTATGTAGTGCGCATCCGCCTCTTCCAAAGTGCCGTTAAGAGACTCGTAATGGTCCACACCCAGGATGTCGACATATCCGTCGCCCGGATAACGGCTGAAATACTGCTCAGCGTCTATCTCCGAATTCGGCGAGTAGGCCCACAGGATGTTGTCAAGGCAGCGTACGTTCACGAAATAATCATAAGTGAGCGCGAACAGGGCCCTGTACTGGTCTGCGGTGCAGAGATTTCCCCCCCACCAGAACCAGCTTCCTATGTTCTCGTGCCAAGGCCGGAAGATGACCGGAATCCGGTGCCCGCTGTGGTCCTTGAGCGAAGCGATGAAGTCCGCCGCCTTCTCAAGCCAATTCATAAACTTGTCGTGGTTCTGCCCGCCTTCCAGCACGGAAGCCACCACGCCGCTCTGCGAAACGTCCCACGAATCCCCTCCGGTAAGAGGGTTTCTGGCGTGCCAGGAGAAGGTCACGAACCCGCCCCTTTCGCTGAACGAGACTGCGGCGCGGCGCATAAAGTCGAAATCCACGCCGTCAAGATTGGCCTTCGCGCCAAGTTCGATGCCGCCCAGATCGAATCCCACACCGCCCGGTTCGGCCCCGCAGACAGCCTTCACGTCACTGCGGGAGATGCCGTCCGTAGCAGGGTCCTCCACTTTCCAGCTGTGTCCGTAGGAAAGGTCGTCCTGATGGACATAATAGAATTTGCCGCTTTCCGCCGCCTGCTGAAGGCGGGTTCTGAGCGCATCGGCTGGAACTTCCTGCCTGCACCCGGCGCCCGCCATCAAGGCAGAGACCATTAAAAATGCATTTATCCTGTTAAGTTTCATATTCCTGTCCGTTATGGAGCTGTATTGTAAACCGATTCCAAAGTATAATCTTCGTCCTCAGTGGAAATGGCACGGTACATAGCCTCCACCATCTTCTGCCCGTTGTTGATATATTCGCCTGTCGCGTGGTTCAGCACGGCGCTGGTCTCCTTGCCCGTACCCACGACGCCGTTGTCCCAGTAGAAAGGCGCTATGCCGTAATCCTTGCAGGCCTTGTAGAAATATTCAAGATAATACAGCTGGAAAGCCACCTGCCTCTCATCCGACCTGTTCGAACATCCGGTCTCGCCGAAATACACGGGTATCCTCCTGTTCACATATTTGGACTGGAGCCGCGCAAAAAGCTGCACAAGCGACTCTTCGCCGTCAGGGCAGGCATTGTTAAGAGCCGTATGACCCCACTCGTCGTATTTGCAGTCGAGCGTGTAATCATAAGGATCATAGCAGTGCACGGCCACCATCAGACGGTTATCCGCACTGTCTTCCGGGAGCATCAGATAATTCATCGTAAGGTCAGGGTTCGAGCAGTATCCCGGTATTCCGAGATAACGGGTCGCATTGTTCCCGCCGGTCTCCCTTACCACGTCCACGAAAGCCTGCACCCAGTTGTTGATGACGGCATACTGTGCGCCGCCGTCGGTGAGGTTCGTTCCCCATCCCCAGCCTCCGTCGTGAAGCTCATTGAACGCCTCGAATATAAGAAAATCGCCCCTGTCCCTGAATTTCAGGGCTATCTGCTTCCACAGTGCCCTGTATTCGGCGGTAATGGTGCTGTATGAAGTCCTCGAAGCTGCGGCGTCCTTTACATTGAGCCAATACTGGCTGTTCGCCCCGTCGTGATGGACATTGATTATCACATAAAGGCCCGCCTTCTCGGCGTAATCCACCAGTTCGCAGACCCTGTTCATCCACGCCTCATCCACTTTATAGTCAGACGCTTCACCTATGTGCCCCATCCAGGTGACCGGGATGCGCACGGACGAGAATCCCTTGGCCTTCAGGCTGTCGAACAGAGCCTGAGTGGCCTTCGGGTTACCCCAGGCAGTCTCTTCCGCCACGCCGTCATTGTGAGAGTCCATCTGATTGCCCAGATTCCAGCCCAGGCCAAGCTTGGAGGCCATCACGAGTGCCGGATTTTCCACCGGCGCAGGAGCAGAATCGTCCCCTCCGGAAGTGCCGCCGTTCTGCGAATTCTTGCCGCATCCGCAGGCGGACACCACGCTCCAGAGAGCGACCACGACTACATATAAACGGGAGAGTTTCATAAGGCGCCGGATCATTTAAGTGAAGGCAGATCGCCCCTGTTCAATATTATGCTTTCAGAAAGCACCTTGCGCCAGTCGGCGGCGGTATTGTTCCAGTTATATGTACCGTCCTCGTTAAGGGCGTAAAGCGCAGGCTTTCCGTTGATGAAATTGCACCAGTTCATCATATAGGCCCACGGCGCGTCCTCGCTGTAGCTGAGAGGAAAATCGAGCAGATTACCAAACTCACTGAGAGCCACTATCTTGTTACCCTTCACGGAATTGTTCACGAAACGGAAGGCCGCTGACTGCGAAGTCCATTGGCTTTCATAAAGGTCAGCGCCCACGATGTCCACATAATCGTCCCCGGGATACCAGGCGCGCGCCTTCTCCACATCCGCGCACACGTGGCCGGCATCCTTGGTCTGCACCGTCCACACCCAGATGAGGTTGTTAAGATGATAGGTGTTCTGCAGCTCGTCGCGAAGGTATTTCCACAGCTTCACGCAGGCAGGTCCGCCGTCATATCCCCACCAGAACCAGGAGCCCCAGGTGTAGTCGCCCGCCGCCTCGTGAAGGGGACGGAAAAGCACCGGTATGCCGGCATCCTGAAGCAGGGACATATAGCCGGCCAGCTTCTGTATCTGCGCCTTGATCAGCTCATTCTGCCAAGTGCCTTCGGCAAGGGCGTTCTCCACCCCGAATTTGCGGGTATTGTAGGAATAATTGTTGAGTTCGGTCTCCCCTTCCACGGAAGGAACGGTCCAGTGCCAGCCTATCTGAATGATGTTTCCTGCCTCCCAGGCGGTCTTGACCGGGGTGATGTCACCGTAATCCGGACATCCCGACCACGACTTGGCCGGCCAGTTGAGGAACAGATAGTCAAACCCCACTATGGCGGGATAACTCCCGGCCTGCTGCGCTATGTAATCAGTATAGGTCGTCTCCCAGGCCGTGCCGCCCATAGCCCCGCTGAGCGTCTTCTTACCGTAGTTTTCCAGAAGGAATGTATACAGCTTCTGAGCCCCGGCAGTGGCGTTCGGGTTGGTGAGCGAAGCGGAAGGGTTGCGCCCGTACTGCGGCTCGTCCGCCTTCATCGAGAAGGTGTAGGTGAACGCCGGGACGGAATTGTCGCTGAATCCGCTTACCACGCCGTCCGGCACCGTCAGAGTGTAGGACAGGCCTTTCTGCAGCCCGGACACGCTGACCGTAAATTCTTTATTGTAAGCCAGAACCTGATCCACCGCCGCTTCGTGATCTATGGTGACCAGCGAATGTTTCGACGAAGGGCATTTGACGTTCTGGTCGAATGTGAACTTTACCTGCAGCGAAGTGCCTGTCAGGTCCGCCGCCCCGTTCTCGGGAGAACAGCTGACCATCACCGGCGCCTCTGCAGGAACAGGATCATCGGTCGCAGTCCCGTTACACGAACCAAGGCAGAAAATGGCTGCGGCCAATGTTCCCGATATCAGAATTTGTCTTGCGTATGACATTTTGCGGATTTTTAGGTTCCGGCAGCAGGGTCAGCCGCTGCCGGAAAAATTATGTTACAGAAGAGCTACCTTGGTCAATGTGTAATAACATCCCGTAATTACCATTCCTCCGTTAGCCACGAGGTCGTCAAGGTTGGTCTGAGTCATCTCGACCGCCACCCTGGTCTGGCCTTCTGTCATCACGACAAATACCTTTTCAGGGAGTTCACCCCAGTTCTGACCGTGACGCAGAGAGAGCTGCCAGTAAGTCTGGGAAGAATCCTGGGTCAGGTAGAAGATGAGCTTCTGTCCGGCCTGTACCTGTGACCAGTCATAGCCGCCCCAGGCGAGATCCTGATTGCCCTGCCAGCCGGCAGCATCCCACGAACCTGTCCATATGGTTACTTCCTGAGGGATTTCCTGAATGATCTCAATCTTCGTGAACGTGATGTCAGATCCCTGGATGATTATGCCAGCCGCCTTAACGTCCTCGCAGTCACCCTTCTTGGCCTCGATAGCAGACAGAATGTCCGCCGTCAGGGTCACCTCGGTGAAAGCTTCGATCTTACCCTTGCCTGAATATGAGCAGGCAGGAACAAGCGTGTTCGACCCGATCTCCGGGAATTCCAGACCCTTCCAGTCACCGTAGTTGATCTGAGCCTGGCACCAGGTATTGTCATCATAAGAATAGTAGAATCTCATCTTCGTGCCTGCACTGACACCTTCGAACTTGGATGCAGGAACGATTACACGTCCTCCGTCACTCCAGGTGATAGGCAGACTGCCTTCCCAGGCGGTGATGTAGTTGATCTCGAGAAGCACCTCGATCTGTGTAGGGCAGATCTCCTCATCTCCGCTGTAGAGGACGAACTTCATCGGATATGTACCTACCTTATTGTAAGGCATCACGAATGAGAGTTCGGTATCGCTGCGTGAAGAATATGCGGTAACCTTGGCCTCGCCGATGTAGATGTTTTCTATCAGCATAAAGTTCTCACCCCTGAGGGTAACGACACCTCCGATATGCTCGGCTGTCGGCATCTCGTTCACCACGATAAGAGCGTCATAGCTCAGCGTGATCTCCTCTGAAGGTTCGAGAGTCTCGCCGTTGCAGAGGGTAAGCACGATCTTGCCGGATACGGATGTGTTCTCAGTGGTGATCACCAGCTCGGTGCCGTCTTCATTGGCCTGGATCTGAACGTCCTTGCCGCCGAGAGTTGCGCTCGCCACAAGGTTCAGTCCGGTACCGGTCACGGTAATGGTCTCCCCTGCCATAAGGGCCAATGGAGCCACTGCCGTAACTGTCGGAGCGATGATCGTGTATGCCGCACTGACGGTTTCGCCGTTGCTCATACCCAGAACGATGTCCCCGCTTCTCGCCTCGAGAGGTACGCTGACGCTGATCTGGCCGTCTGCCAATGTGAACTCGGTGATGGCCGAAGCGTTAGGGAAGGTGATGGAGGTAACCACATCCAGATCCTTTCCGGAGATGGCCACGGTCTCGCCGTTGCGGACCTCAGCCGGAGCGACTGCCAATTCCGTAGGCACCACCATCTCGGCCTTGCCGGCCTCGAATTCCCTGCCCGCATAGCTGACCGCCATGACGCTGCCGGATTTGGCAAGTGCAGGGATGACGAATACGATGCTCTTGCTGTCCTCCGCGAGTACGAATTCCCCGGTAGCGACGGTAACGTCCCCTTCCAGATGGAGTTCCTTTATCATATTGAGGTACTTGCCGGTAACGGTGGCCTTCTGACCCGGTTTCCAGGAATCGGCCTTTACGGACGACACCGTAGGGTCACCTATCTGAAGATCGTCCTCGGAATAGATGAGGTTGGCGATCTCGCCTTCGTCAGAAAGGATGATCTTGCCAGTAACTGCAGTGGCAGGCACCACTGCGGTGGCATTGTGTCTGTCAATCACGGTAACAGGAGATTTCTCACCGCCGGAGAACTCCACGCTCTTGACCAGATTCATATAGTCACCCTTGAGTTTAACAACGTCTCCGGGATATGCAGGTGTGTTCACCTCGAATTTCTCAAATACGATAGGCTCCGAATATTCCAGATCCACGGAAGTGGTGAGAACGGTTCCGTCAGAAGCGACGAGAACGACCTTGCCGATTTCCGGTCCCTCATCAGGAAGAACCACGCGGATCTCGCTCTGAAGCCCGCCTGAGACCACCTCTATCTCGGTAATGGGGTCAACTCCCGGAACCTGAACCTCGACGATCTTGTCGAGGTTGCTTCCGATGAATGTCAATGCACCGCCGCGCATTACGGGATTAGGTCCGAAAGACACGAGCTTGACTGCCTTGGCAGAATACTGGTTCGTGTCAAGAGGCTCGTCCGTACATCCGGTAAAACATACCGGAAGCATAGCGAGTGCGGCTGCTGCGAAAATTGTGTATAATTTTTTCATTGTCAATGTCCTCCGTATTATTTAGCAGGGACAGCCCTGATGTTGTCTATCTGTACCATAGGGGTGCAGGCGGTTCCTGCAGCCGCACCGGCTGCGAAGAAAATCTCCATTCCGGCGAATGTTTCAGCCTTGAGCTGGCCCTTAGCCTTGGTACCGTCCCAGTACCATACGAATTCCGTAGCGATAGGAAGGGTGACGGTGATCCACTTTCCACCGGTATCGAATGAACCTGTATCCTTCCAAGGCATATAAAGCGCACGTGGAAGAGATTTTTCCTCGTCGTGGAAGTAACTGTTGTCGCCCTTTCCGAGGGTAACCCAATCTGTGCCTGCAAAATAGATCTGCATAGGACATCCGGTCCAAGGATGCTCCGCAGGGATGCGCATTTCGAACTTGATGGCCATATTCGAGAAGTCGCTGAAATCCACGATGTCGTTCAGTTTGACGCCGTCAGGGTCATCGAAAGTCTCAGGAGTGTTCCAGTTGCCCGGCCAGTATTCGAAGTGGTATCCGGTATCAGCCCAGTCCGTTCCGTCGGCGGCGAGTACCACACCGTCGTTGTAGAGCTGCAGGTAGTTGCCGCTGAATGAATTGGCATCTGACTGGATGGTCTGGTTGTGCCAGCCGTGGTTGCCCCTCGCGTCATCGAAGGTGAAGAGCAGTCCCCTGTTATCCTGCCAGAAGAAGGTTGACTGGCCCGTACCTGATTCGGTAACGACCTTTACCTTACCAGGCTGCGCTCCTTCAGGAACGACCACGTCGAATGAAGAGAAGGTGATGTTGCTTATCTGCGTAGCTTCGGCGCCGGTGAATTCGACGGAGATAGGCTCGTAGAAATAGTTTCCGGTGATGGTAACGGTCTGTCCCGGTTCAGCATACTCGAAAGACATCGCGCTTACTACAGGAACAGGAGGAAGGACCTTGAAGTCTATCTTTTCTTTTTTCTTGGCAGTATTGATCAGATACATCTTGTCCGTCTGCACCTTGGGGAGAACCTTAGGCACGGACACTATCAAAGTGTTGTCAGTGATGAAGCTGGTGTTCAGCGAGGCCTTCTGGTCGTTGAACCACAGTTCGTTGACACTGCGGAGGTTGGAGCCGAGAAGACAGATTATCTCGTCCATATACGCTCCGGTGATGGTCAGGTCACGGTCTGCATACCTTACGGAGTACACCTCAGGAAGACCTTCGGCAGCCCTGTAACGGTCAGGATAGTCAACCTTGTCGCAAGACGATAGACCTATTGCGACTGCAGCCAATCCGATTATATATTTAATTGTTTTCATCTTGTGCTAGAAATTATATTGGTATTCTGAACGGACGTCCACGTGGATCGGCTCCTTGTCCGAAGCCATGTTTCCGTTGAAAACGACATCCTCTGAAGGGAACGGAAGAGTAAAGCTTGACTTGGTGACGTTAGGCTTGTCATTCTTCGGATTGTACTTGACAGCGCTTGCGTCCCAGGTGCCGGAATAGTCGAAGTTCTCGCCTATCCACTTGCTGTACACGTTGTCGAGACCCTCGTAGTAAGATCTCTTCTGGGCCTTGAGTTCAGCGATGCTGCCTGCAGCGTCATAGTAGGACCTGCGCACGAAATCGTACCAGCGGTCGCCCTCGCCCGCAAACTCGAGACGGCGCTCCTTCCAGATGTCCTCCCAGGTGACTGTAGCGAGAGGATCGGCACCTGCACGCTCGCGGACCAGATTGACATAGGTCTTGGCGGCGGCATTGTCGGTATCCACTACGGCCTCGGCATAGATAAGATATACGTCGGATAGTCTGAGAAGATGCGTAGGAAGCTGGTTGGCCATCTCCTTCGGAGTGATGCCAAGTGCGGAGA
>CAYMDZ010000023.1:0-7537 GCA_964389355.1 uncultured Muribaculaceae bacterium
GGCGTTCCAGAAAGTTCCGGGAGCGCTGGCTGCGTTCTGTGAGGAGTTGAACCGCCGTCGCCGCGAAATAAATGCCGATGATGTTCCGGCCATATATGAGTTGAGTTTCCGGGCACATTATGAATTGGTGACTATACATCCGTGGGCGGACGGTAACGGCAGAACAAGCCGTCTGCTGATGAATCTGATACAGGCGGAGTTCGGGGTTCTGCCGGTAAAAGTTCTGAAAGAGGATAAGTCAGAATATATACAGGCGTTGATTGAAACGCGGGAGAAGGACGACATTGACATTTTTGTAGACCGTATGACTGAATTGCATTGCCGCCATCTTGAATCGGATATCGACCGGTATGTGGAATCTGTCTGCGGAAAAATGGTCGATAAATCGGGTTTTGTAAAGGAAATGGTCGATAAATGGCCGATAAATCGGGTTTTGGCGGAAAAATTGGCCGATATTCTTCTTTTTGTGTCAGATGGAGCCGGAGTGAGGACTGAAGATGTTGTAACCCGGTTCGGGCTTTCTGTCACCACCACCAGGCGTTATCTGCGCCAGCTTGTTGAATTCGGTTATCTTGAAGCGCGCGGGGGAAATAAAAACAGAACATATGAAATACGATTTTGACAGGATAATTGACAGGCGGGGGACGAACTGCGTGAAGTGGGATTCGACCCCGGAGGGGGTGCTGCCGATGTGGGTGGCCGATATGGACTTCGAGACGGCTCCGGTCATCGTGGAGGCGCTGAAAAAGCGTATGGAGCACGGCGTGTTCGGCTATACCGAAGTGCCGGGCGAGTATTACGAAGCGATAGACTCCTGGTTCAGCAGACGGCACAATTGGCATATAGACAGGGAGCAGGTAATCTATACGACAGGTGTGGTGCCGGCGCTGTCGGCCGTAATCAAGGCTCTGGCCCGGCCGGGCGAGAAGGTGCTTTTCCAGACACCGGTCTATAACTGCTTCTTCTCGTCGGTCAGGAACAACGGTTGCGAGATCGTGGAATCGTCGCTTCACCGTAACGGGGAGATGTACTGGATGGATTTCGACGACCTGGAGCGCAAACTCGCTGACCCTCAGGTGCGTCTGATGGTGCTCTGCAACCCTCACAATCCCGTGGGCCGTGTGTGGCTCAGGGAAGAGCTGACCAGGCTCGACGCCATCTGCAAGCGTTACGGCGTGCGCGTGATCTCGGACGAGATTCACTGCGAGCTGGTAATGCCGGGTTCCGAATACACCCCTTATGCGCTGGTGGATCCGACCTGCGTAAGTCTGGTCTCTCCGTCCAAGGCCTTCAACATTGCGGGCCTTCAGATAGCGAATATAATCTGCCCGGACGAGCAGACCAGGTTCTTCATAAACAGGGCGATAAATGCCAATGAGGTGTGCGACGTGAACCCGTTCGGGGTGATTGCGCTCATCGCTGCATACAACGGAGGCGAGGACTGGCTGGATGAACTGATCCAGTATATTTACCGGAATTATCTGTATATGCTGGACTTCACCTGGCGGTACCTGCCGAAGTATCCTATCCAGTTGCTCCAGGGCACATATCTGGAGTGGATGGACTGCACCAGGAGCGGACTGTCATCCCGGGAACTATATGACGCTCTCCAGAAGGAGGCGCGCCTGCGCCTTAATCCGGGCAGTATGTACGGGGCTGACGGTGAGGGCTTTATGAGATGGAACCTGGCCTGCCCGAGGGCTCTTCTGAAGGAGGGGCTCGAGCGGTTCGCCCGTTACGTGCTCAATGTCTAGAACTTTCCAGAGCGAAAGGCTGCTGTCACTTATCCGTGACGGGGAACCGATATCCCTGTCGCAGAGGCTGTCCCTTACGGCACGGCTGGCGTTTCCGGCCATAATCGCGCAGATGTCATCCATCGTGATGCAGTACATCGACGCTGCGATGGTGGGAAGCCTGGGCGCAGAGCCTTCTGCCTCGATCGGTCTGGTCTCCACGACCACATGGCTCTTTTCCGGGCTGTGTTCGGCCGTGGTGGCCGGTTTCTCCGTGCAGGTTGCCCATTATATCGGGGCCAATGAATTCCGCTCCGCTCGCGACGTCCTCCGTCAGGCCTTCTCGTTCACGCTGATTTTCAGTGTGGCGCTTTCGCTGACAGGCGTCCTGATAAGCGGGCGTCTTCCCGTCTGGTTGGGCGGCGACGTATCCATACGGAAGGGTGCGAGCGATTATTTCAGAATATATTCGCTGTTCCTGCCTGTGATGCAGATGTACTTTCTGTCCAGCAGTATGTTGCGCTACAGCGGCAATATGCGCGTGCCCAGTGCGATGGGTATGCTGATGTGCCTGCTGGATGTGGTGTTCAATTTCTTTCTGATCTTCCCTCCCAGGCCAATCACGCTGCTGGGCGCCCAGTGCACCCTTCCGGGAGCCGGGCTTGGCGTGCGGGGCGCAGCACTCGGAACCGGTGCCGCGATCTGCGTGGTGGCGCTGGTGCTGCTGCTCTATCTGGTCCGTTCTTCGAAAACGCTGCGGCTGGTCGGGGAGCGGGGCAGTTTCGTCCCTACGGAGCCGGTTATAAAGCGCTCGATCCAGATTGGCCTGCCGATGGGCCTCGAGCATCTGCTGCTGTGCGGCGCGCAGATCATCTCCACGGTCATAGTCGCGCCTCTGGGAGTGGTCGCCATTGCTGCCAATTCCCTCGCGGTGACGGCCGAGAGCCTGTGCTATATGCCGGGGTACGGTGTGGCCGATGCCGCCACGACCCTGGTGGGGCAGAGCCTGGGCGCGAAGCGGCCTCCGTTGGCACGTAAATTCGCCCATATCACGGTGGGGACGGGTATGCTGGTGATGACGGTTATGGGCGTAATTATGTATATCTTTGCACCGCAGATCATCGGGCTGATGACCCCTGTCGAGGAGATTCGTTCGCTCGGGGCGAGCGTGCTGAGGATAGAGGCTTTCGCAGAACCGATGTTTGCGGCGAGCATAGTGGCATACAATGTCTTCGTGGGAGCTGCGGACACATTGGCCCCGTGCCTTATGAATCTGGCGAGCATGTGGGGTGTGCGGCTGACGTTGGCGGCTGTCCTGGCCCCGGTCCTGGGGCTGAAGGGCGTGTGGATAGCGATGTGCGTGGAACTGTGCTTCCGCGGAGTGATTTTTTTAATACGGTTGTTCAGAGAAAAATGGCTTAAACGATATGAAGGTTAGGTTTTGTTTACAAAACAGTCATTGTTCCGGAGCGAAGCGACTCAAGCGGTCTGGGGAATACGGTCCCCAGAGCCCCTAGGGGCTGTCACGACAGTGACTGGGGGTTGGAAGAAAAAAGCGTAGCGTGTGCGTGAGAAAAGGTTTCGCAAGTATGGCACAGGCTGATGCTATGAAAATGTAATAGCTTGCGAAACGTGTGTATGAAAGTAATTAATCACCAGGAATTTGGCGGGGAGCGGCCGCTGTTCGGCTCGAAGGATCTTCGGCTGGAGGATGTCATTATCCGCGCAGGGGAGTCCGCCATAAAGGAGTGCAGCAATATAGAGGCCGTCAGGTGCCGGTTCGAGGGGAATTACCCGTTCTGGCACGTGCACGGATTCAGCATAGAAGACTGTTATTTCGATGTGGGAGGCCGTTCGGCGCTGTGGTATTCGGATCATCTGAAGATGCTGAATACCGTGATCGACGCCCCGAAGATGTTCCGCGAGATGACGGACCTGTATCTGGAGAAGGTGCGGATCAACGACGCGGACGAAGTCTTCTGGAGGTGCTGCGGCATCGAGGCGAAGGCTCTGGAACTTCACGGAGGCACATATCCATTTATGTTCAGCCGGGACATCCGGATAGACGGTCTGGAGAGCGACAGCAAGTACGTGTTTCAGTATGCACGGAATGTGGAATTGCACAACGCCCGCATCACCACCAAGGACGCCTTCTGGGAGGTGGACGACGTAACCGTCTATGACTCTGAACTTAACGGGGAGTATCTGGGATGGCATTCCAGGAATCTGACTCTGATAAACTGCCATATAACCGGGGAGCAGCCGCTCTGTTATGCCGAGAATCTGGTGCTGAAGAACTGTACCTTCGGGGCTGACTGCGACAGGGCGTTCGAATATTCCACTGTGGATGCTGACATAAGGGGCTCCATTACGAACATCAAGAACCCGACATCGGGGCGCATCGTGGCGGACCATATCGGTTCGGTTACTCTGGACGGGAACATAAAGAGCCCGGCCGACTGCGAAATCCTCGAAAGAAAATAGTATATTTGAAGGATTTATAAAAGTAGTGTTATGTCCTCCATTATCGAGATCAAGAATGTAAGCAAGAATTTCGGCGAGAAGGTGGCTCTGGACAATGTCAGTCTGGAGATACCTGAAGGCAAGATTTTCGGCTTGCTCGGACCCAACGGAGCTGGTAAGACCACTCTGATCCGCATTATCAACCGCATAACCATCCCGACCTCCGGACAGGTCCTGTTCCAGGGGAAGCCCATCACTCAGCGCGATGTCGAGAAGATCGGCTATATGCCCGAGGAACGCGGTCTTTACAGGAAAATGAAAGTCGGCGAACAGGCAATGTATCTGGCTCAGCTCAAGGGTATGAGCAAGGCGGACGCCCAGGCGGCGCTCATAGACTGGTTCAAGAGATTTGGCATAGAGGACTGGTGGAACAAGAAAGTGGAGGAACTTTCGAAGGGTATGGCCCAGAAGGTTCAGTTCATCACCACGGTCTGCCACAGGCCGAAGTTGCTCATTCTCGACGAGCCGTTCTCCGGATTCGACCCGGTGAACGCCGATGTTATCCGCAAGGAGATTCTGCGTCTGCGGGACGAGGGCGCCACCATCATCCTCTCCACCCACAATATGGAAAGCGTGGAGGAACTCTGCGACAACATCGCTCTCATCAACCACTCTCACCTGGTGATAACCGGGGGCGTGGACGAGATACGTCACAAGTACGGCAATGACCAGATCGAACTGGTCTACAACGACGGCCTTAGTGTCCATACGGACATTCTTCCGCGCGAAACCGACGGCGCTCTCACACTGGAAAATTATCTTAAGAAAGGCGTGCAGATCGTCTCCTACAGGGAGCTGATGCCGCGAATGAACGACATTTTCATTAAACTTGTCAAAGGGGAGGAACAGTTATGAATCTGCATACGATAGGAGTAATAATTGGCCGTGAATATTCCACACGCGTCAGGAAGAAGAGTTTTCTTCTCACGACCCTGCTTGTGCCGATCCTTATCGGCCTTTGCGGCGTGGTGCTGGGACTTGTGATTGCCAATACCAAGGACAAGTCCAAGGTAATAGCCGTGGTGGACGAGTCGGGCATCGTGATGCCTTACCTCAAGAGCAGTTCGGAGATCAGTTATCAGGACATGTCTTCAGAGCCGCTGGACACCATCAAGCGTTCGCTCAAGGAACTTGGTCTGGACGGCGTGCTCAGCATCTCTCCGATAGATGAGAACAAGAGTGTCACCGCGTCGTTCACATCCCTCAAGCCTGTGGGAATGGGTGTCACGGAGAATATGAGCAGATACATAGACGACGCCATAGAGGATTACAGGATAGAGTCTTACGGCATAGACGGGCTGGAGGATATCATCAAGGACATCAAGAGCGATGTCTCCATCCGCTCCTACACCCTTTCCGACAGCGGAGAGGAGAAGATCAGCGAGTCCGGCATCAATTCCATCCTGTCCATGGTGCTTGGCATCTTCATATTCCTGTTTATCACGATGTTCGGAAGTATGGTGATGAGCGCCGTGATCGAGGAGAAGTCGAGCCGCGTGGTGGAGGTGCTGATAAGCAGCGTCAAGGCCACCGAGCTGATGTTCGGCAAGATCATAGGTGTGGCGCTTGTGGCCCTCACTCAGTTCTTCTTGTGGATAGTGCTCTCCGGTGTGCTCCTGACGGCCGCCGCCGGCATAGTTGCGCCTAAGGTTATGGCGGGCGCCGACGCCCAGGCCATACTGTCCACCCTTCCTGAAGGCACGGATCAGGTGCAGGCCCTTACCGCAGTGATTTCCCAGAGTGACAGCGAACTTGGCGATGCGATCAGCGCCGTCGCAGGTCTGGACATTCTCGGTATGGTGGTATATTTCATCGTGTTCTTCGTGCTGGGATATCTCCTTTACGCTTCGCTTTTCGCGGCCATCGGGTCTGCGGTGGAGAACGAGGGCGATTCCAGCCAGCTTCAGATGCCTGTCACCATTCCGCTGATGATAGCTTATTTCATAGCGATTTACGCTTACAACGCCCCTGACAGCAGCTTGGCCGTATGGGGCTCGATGATACCGTTCACCTCGCCTATCGTGATGCTTGCGCGCATTCCGTTCGGAGTGCCGGGCTGGCAGATAGCGCTGTCTCTGGTTCTGCTCGTGCTTACCACGGCGGCCTGTGCGTGGATATCGGCCAAGATCTACAAGGTCGGCGTGCTGATGTTCGGCAAGAAGACTTCGTTCAAGGATTTGTGGAAGTGGTTAAAACAAAAATAATGAGACATCAATCGGTTCTTTTCTCAGTCCTTCTGCTGTGTCTGTGCTCCTGCGGGACCCATTATACGTGGTCCAGGATAGAGGCGGACGCATCGCGTACAGGGGTGACTCCCGCTACGGCGGACAATTCCCGTCAGGCCCTCGGCTACATCGAGGACGGTGTGTACTATGCACCGTCAGGGCGCATCTATTCCGGAGGGGCTACTCCCCAATTGGCAGAGATCCTGATAGACAGGCAGCCGGGAATGGTTGACCTGAAGCAGGTTATTGCCTATGCGCCCAAGACTATGGCGGCTCACGGCCCGCAGAGCGAGCTTTCGAATTTCGCGGCGGACTGCGTGATCGAAGGGGTGGAGAAGATTACCGGCAGAAAGGTGGATGTCAGCATTCTGAACTATGGCGGCATCAGGTGTGCGGTCCCTCAGGGGGATGTCCTGATGGACGATATCGTGTCGATGTTCCCGTTCAGGAACTATCTGGTCTATGTCGAGGTCAGCGGAAAGCGTCTGCGCGAGATCTTTGCCAATTTCGCCGAGCGTCACGTGGAGGTGTTCGGCGGGGCGGAGATGCTTGTCAAGGACAGAAAGCTGGTCAGCCTGAAGGTTGACGGGCAGGAAGTCGAGGATGACAGGACTTACGGTCTGGCCACCATAGATTTCCTTCTTAAGGGCGGTGACCGCATGCAGCTCGGCGAGGGCGCGATAGAGCTTATCAGAACCGACGTGCTGCTCGGTGACTGCATCCTCGAAAAGGTAAAGGCGCTGACCGCGGCAGGTCTTCCGCTTGAGTATCATTTGGACAACAGAATCCTGATTGAAAAATGAAAAAGTCGTTAGCATTGATTTCAGTTCTGGGACTGCTCGCTCTGAGTGCCTGCTCTCCCGCACTCGTGGTTCTTCACGTAAATGATACCCATTCGCATCTGGAACCGATCCGGGATTCCCGCAACTACGGCCACGGCGGCATCATAGAGCGCGGCGCCATCGTGGACAGCGTCCGCTGCGTGCGCGGCGGGGATAACGTCCTTCTGCTTCACGCCGGCGATTTCAACCAGGGTACGTCGTATTATAACCGTTT
>CAYMDZ010000023.1:7547-9079 GCA_964389355.1 uncultured Muribaculaceae bacterium
GGCGGCGAGCCGGAGCTTGAGGCCGTGAACGCCTTCGGATATGACTGCATCACCATTGGCAATCACGAATTCGACAACGGTGTGCAGGATCTGGCCGACAGGCTCGCGAAGATCAAGTGTCCCGTAGTCTGTGCCAATCTCAAACTCGAAGGCACTCCGCTCGAGGGCATTGTGGTTCCGTATACGGTTGTCTACAAGGCAGGAAGGAAGATCGGTATAATCGGTCTGGTGTCGGATCTGGCGTCCAATGTCGCCTACGAGATCTCGTCAACGCTCGTGCAGTATGACGCCGCAGAGGTCACGAACCGTTATGCGGAACTGCTGAAAAAGCAGGAAAAGTGCGATCTGGTCATTCTGCTTTCGCACTTGGGATATTTCGCCGACAAGAAGATAGTCGAGGAAACCGAATATGTGGACATCATCATAGGCGGACACAGCCACACGTTCCTCGATGAAATTGATTACGAGGAGAATGCGCACGACCGTGAAATTCCTATCATCACGGACGGCTGCTGGGGATATTCAGTAGGGGAGCTGATTGTAAAATAATTACATCAGCTTCTTCTTCTTGAAATAGAAGATGACCCCTATCACGATAAGAATCATCAGAAGAAGTATTCCGACCCACGCGAGCGGGAAGGATTCGAACGGCAGTTTGACGTTCATTCCGTAGAAGCTGGCCACCAGCGTGGCAGGCATAAGGAGCAGGGAGATGAGAGTGAAGACCTTCATTATCCTGTTCTGTTCCAGATTGATGATACCCACTACGGTGTCCTGCAGGTATTCAAGCCTTTCGAAAGTGAAGTTGATGTGCGCGATAAGGGATGTAATATCCTGAAGGATAATGGAAAATCTCTTGTCGAGCGAATCCGGGAACAGGTCGCTCTTCAGAATGTTCCCCAGAATCCTCTGCTTGTCCACCACGTTCTCGCGGATGACCATCGCGTTTTCCTGCAGCTGGTTGATGTCCAGGAGGAACTCTTCGTTGATGTCCTCCTGCTGGTTGATCCTCTTGCTGAACTGCGAGGTCTCCTGCTCGATAAGCTCCACGATGTCGGCATCCAGGTCCACACGCTTGTCCATAATCTCCACGAACACGCTGAAGCCCGTCTTGTAAAGCTCCGGGCGCGCCTGAATCTTGTTCGAAAGCAGGTCGAAGCTTCGGATAGGGATTTCGCGCAGCGTGGTGAGCGTATAAGGGGCCAGTATGAACGATACCGGATCCATGCTCATGTCGCTGGAGGTAGGGGAGAGGAAGTTGGTATTGGCAAAGATTATCCCTCCGGACTCGTGGAAACGTGATGAGCTCTCGATCTCCTCGGCCTGGGCGCGGCTCTGAATCTGCGCGTTCGAGAAGGCTTCAGCGGCCCTCTTTTCCTCCCCTGTCGGTTCGATAAGGTCGATCCAGATAACGTCTTCCCTGCGGAGGTCGTCCAGGACTTCCTTCGTGTTGGAAAGCAGTATTTCTGAGCCGCTTCTATGAAAAACCCTTATCATATTCGCGCAAATTTAGAAATTAAATGCCTACAAAA
>CAYMDZ010000024.1:0-5371 GCA_964389355.1 uncultured Muribaculaceae bacterium
TCTCTCCCGGAACCCCACGGGCGTCTGCCCCAGCGCCACGTCGAACTCCGCCTATGCCCTGAACGGGGTGGCCGTGGCGCTGCGTCTGGGGAGCCTGACCCTGCAGAGCCTTACTACCTTCGATCTCGCCACCCAGGCCCTGAACCTTTCGCTGTTGACCAGCCGTTCCACATCCGGCCTTACTTTCGCGCGCTCCGGAAAGACCCTTTCGATAGGGGCTGATGCCAAGTCCACCGTCGGCAGCTTCACCCTCTGGGGCGAGGCCTCCGCGTGCCTGAATGCCAATGCACTGGGCAGCGCCGCGCTTGCCGGGGTGTATTACAATCTGGCCTACAGGCGGCGCATCGCCCTGATGCTCAGGTCCTACAGCACCGGCTATGCCAATCCTTACGCTTCCGCCGTGCGGAGCGGCTCGAAGTGCAGCGACCAGACGGGCCTGGACTTCGGAGTGGAGTATGATGATTTCTCGGCTCTGCTGGATGTGTACAGAAAGCCCGGCACGGGGGATACCCAGGCCCGTTTGATCTCCACCTACAGCCATTCGTGGAGCGGCGCCGCGCTGGAATGTCGGCTGAATTCACGGTTCATAGGGTCTGCGCGGCGCGAGCTGCGGCTCACCGGCACCCTGACGCGGGGTCTCCTGGACATTTCCGCCCGTGCCCAGGTGCTGAAAGGGGAGTCGTGGGCCGGCCTTGCCTATGTACAGACTGCGCTAAAAGGACGAAACCCCTCAGGCAAGGCCGCCGCTACCCTTCGCATCACGTATTTCAACGCCGCGAACTGGAACGACCGTCTGTACGGGTACTCTCCGGATGTGCCGGGATTTTTCTCGGTGAAGGCTTATTACGGGCACGGGATGGAATTGGCCATCTATCTGAAGGCGAAGGGATTGGCATTCAGAATTGGCAGAACGGCGTATTTTGACGGCAAGGCGCCGAAGCTGGAGATGAGGCTGCAGGTGTCGCTCAGAACTTCAGGCTCATTCCCACGCCCAGGGCAGGCGAAGAACTGGTCGAAGTGAACGCGTAGGCGTTCCCGGCGGCGTAGTTAGGGCTTATCAGGGTAGGGCTTACGCTCATGGAGATGTCCTCGGAGATCTCGAAATCGTGCATATACGCGAACACATTGGCATCTATCACCTGAAGAAGGTAGCCGGCGAAGGTCACGAGCAGGGCGTAGTCGCGGTAACGGCGGTAGAGGTCCTTGTAGTATTTGGCCGTCTCGGTGCTGATGTAGGTGGTGTCTCCGGAATTGTAGATGGCCCTGAAGCGCTCGAAGTTCGACTTGAACTTGAAATAGTAGCTAAGGCTCCCGCCCATCACGCCCCAGTAGACTGGGAGTTTCCAAAGCTCGCGGTTATAGATCTGGCCCAGGCCCGGCAGCAGCAGCGAGTAGAGCGTGGCTTTCTGCGGGTTTGGCCAGTCGTTCGGCTCATAGCTGATTACGCCGTCCATAAGCGTACCCCAGTAGAGCAGGCCCGCGCCGGCATAGCAGAGTGCGCCCGCGGTGGAGTTCCCGGACCGGTTGAAATATATTCCGCCCCCTATTCCGGCCGCGATGCCTCCGTAGACTATGGGCAGCTTCCAGTAGTCCCGGTTATAGATCTGCATTCCGCCCACGCACAGCAGCGACCCTTCGAAGGAAGTCGCCACGTCCATAGTGTTCCTGTGGGTCAGGCCGCCGAAATATTTCTTCACATCGAAGATCTTGTCGGCAGAGGTGGTGTCGGCGGTCTCGGAGTCGTTGTAGCTTTGGGAAAAGGCCTCGTCCTTGAACTGCGCGCGGCATTCAAGTGAACCGGTTCCCAGTAGCAGGGCGCTGAGCAGCAGAAGTTTAGTCCTTTTTAAGCGCATCCAGAAAGCGGTTGATCTCTTCGTCCGAGCGGAAATTGATGGTGAGGGTTCCCTTGCCGCTGTCGTCCCTTTTCAGGCTGATCTTGCCCTTGAAGAAGCGCGCCACCTCCTTGCAGAGGTCCTTGTGCAGCGAAGGTATTTCTGGTGCGGCGGTCGGGGTGCCTTCCGCAGGCTCCTTCGCAGATGCGCGGCTCAGCAGCGCCTTCACCTTATCCTCCAGCTGGCGGACGTTGAGGGAATTCTTGACGGTGTAGTCGCAGAGCTTGGTCTGCAGGTCGGGGTCTTCCACTGAGAGCAGGGCCTTCGCGTGTCCCACGCTTATCTGACCCACCTTTATGTCGTGCTGCACCTTGACAGGCAGCTTCAGAAGGCGTATCTGATTGGCCACTGAAGAGCGGCTCTTGCCCAGGCGTTCGGCCATCTGCTCCTGCGTGAGCGAGCATTCGGTGAGAAGCCTCTGGTAGCTGAGCGCCACTTCGATAGGGTCGAGGTTCTCCCTCTGCACGTTCTCCACGATGGCCATTTCCAGCATTCCCTGGTCGTCGGCCTCCCTCACGTAAGCGGGGATCTCGTCGAGTCCGGCCATCTGGCAGGCCCTGTAACGCCTCTCGCCGCTGATTATCTGATAGCGGTTAGGCGCTGTCCTTCTGACGGTTATAGGGGTGATGAGCCCGAGGGTCCTTATCGAAGCTGCCAATCCTTCCAGCTGCTCCGCGTCGAAACTTGTGCGCGGCTGGTACGGGTTCGGCTCTATGAACCCGATCGGCACTCTGAGCACGTCGGCAGTGGGTGCGGCTGTGCTTGCCGCCTGCGCCTTCTGCTGGTAAGACACCGGTTTGCGAAGTTCATCTACTTCCGGGAGATTTCCCAGAATGGCGCCCAATCCGCGGCCCAATCCTCTAGGTGGCTGACTCATATCTTTTCGTTGTTTCTTTCCAGAACTTCCCTGGCGAGATTCAGATAATTGTTGGTTCCGTTGCTGTTCACGTCATACAGGACGATGGGCTTGCCGTAGGACGGGGCCTCGGAGAGCCTTATGTTACGCTGTATTATCGTGTTGAATACCATAGACTTGAAGTACTCTTTCAATTGGCCCACCACCTGAGCGTGAACCTTCGTGCGGCCGTCGAACATGGTGACGACGAACCCCTCGATGTTAAGGTCGGGGTTGCTGCCGTTCTGCACGAGCCTGATGGTCTGAAGGAGCTTGCCTATGCCTTCGAGCGCGAAGAATTCCGGCTGCACCGGGATGATCACGGAGTCGGCGGCTGACAGGCAGTTGATAGTGATGAGGCCGAGCGACGGGGCGCAGTCCATTATTATATAGTCGTATTCGTCTCTGATGGGTGCAAGGGCTTTCCTGAGGATGTGGTCCCTGTCCGGAAGGTCGATGATCTCGATCTCCGCTCCTACCAGGTTGATGTGGGATGGGATCATCTTCAGGTAGTCCATCTCGGTGGGAAGAACGGTCTGCTCCGCATCCACGGCCCCTATCATTATCTCATACAGGGTGCGGCCCTGGGTGGATTCAGGGGAGTAGTTGAGTCCCGAGGTGGTATTGGCCTGCGGGTCCGCGTCTATGATGAGGACCTTCTTTTCGAGGATGGCAAGTGAAGCCGCGAGATTGATGGCGGTGGTGGTTTTCCCCACTCCGCCTTTCTGATTGGCTATAGCTATAATCTTTCCCATAGAATGGCAAATTTAACAAAATTATTTGACTTTGCCCGTGCTCCGGGTGAGGTTCGGGAAATAAATGGCGGCGGGGCGCTACAGGTTGCTCAGCACGTTGATTTTGTGCGGCAGAAGCTCCACCGTGGCGGGAATTCTTCCCACTATCTCGCCGTCCAGCTCCACGATGTCCTCCGAGAGCGAATCCTTCGGGATGATCTGGAAGCGGGTTCCTCTGGCGTAGAGTATCTTTTTCGATTTGTGAAGGCTCTTTCTGTAGATGCGCGGAAGTTCCGGAAGCACGGACAGGATGGGGATCTTCGGCACTATCACCGCGTCCAGGATTCCGTCGGTCGGGTCCGCCAGGCAGCACTGCTGCATTCCGCCGCCGCAGTACGAGCCGTTGCCGAATGCGATGTCGAGCACCGGTCCGGAATAGACCAGCGTGCCGTCGCAGTAGAAATCTATGTCTATCGGCCTGATGTGGAACAGGTTATGAAGCAGGGCTCGAAGGTAGATGCGTGCCTTGCGCTTGCCGTGCTCCTTGCTGTGGTTCACCTGCTGGCACACGTGCGAATCGAACACTATGCCTCCGATATTGGCCATATAGGATACCCGGTTCTCGCCCAGGCTCACCTTCACCACGTCCTCCTTCACGAAACGGCCCTGTGCGAGCACTTCTGTCATCTTTATGGTGTCGTGCGGGATTCTGTACGCCTTGATCCAGTCGTTCCCGCTGCCTATCGGGGCCAATGCGAGATAGAACTCCTCGGGGCTCGTGCCGGTCTGTGCGCACCAGGACAGCACGCCTTCGAACACTTCGTGTATGCTGCCGTCGCCGCCTACCGTGAGAATTTTCCTGTAACCCATACGGGCTGCCGCTGCGGCCAATTCTTCCGCGTGGTGCTTGTGCGTGGTGTATGCCACGTGAAGGGGAACGCCAAGTCTTTTAAGATGTCTTTCCGCCGGCACCCATCTGGACATTGTCTTTCCCGACCCCGCGTGCGGGTTGATTATGGTGTACCACTCTTTTCTAGAATTTGCCATTATCGCTGATTAAAGGAGCGCAAATTTAGTAAATTTTTTATACTAATATAACCTCCACCCCTGCATCTTCAAATTGGTTTTTGACGTCTAATGGGAAGTCCGAATCGGTGATGAGGATGTCGATGTCGGCGATGTTGGCGATGTGCGCGAAGCCTCTCTTGCCGAGCTTGCTCGAATCGCACAGTACGATCCGGGTCTGGGCGG
Source organism: uncultured Muribaculaceae bacterium (assembly GCA_964389355.1). Taxonomy (GTDB): domain Bacteria; phylum Bacteroidota; class Bacteroidia; order Bacteroidales; family UBA932; genus Cryptobacteroides. Next base: position 4,773 of record CAYMDZ010000024.1, read on the forward strand.
AGCGCATCATCTCCTGCGTAAGTTCGGCCTCCTCACGGGTCGCGCAGGTGATTCCGTGCGAAAGATCCATCCCGTCAATTCCCAGGAACAGCTTCGAACAGTAGATGTTGCGCACGGCCTGTACCGCGTCGCTCCCGTAAACGGACAGCGTGTTGCTGTAGAGCATACCGCCTATCTGCATCACGTTGATGTCGTCGTTCTCTCCCAGAAGGCTCGAGATGTTCACCGCCGTGGTCACGACGTTCAGCTTGCCCTCCGGACGGAGGTTCTCCGCGAACACCGCGATGGTCGAACCTGACGCCAGAAGGATCGAATCGTTTTTCTCGATGAGTCTGGCGGCCGCCAGAGCGATGCGGAGCTTCGCGTCGTAGTTTATCATCTTCTTCTTTCCCAGGCTGATATCCTTCACCGGAGCGGTCGAAGGCACTGCGCTGCCGTATGAACGGTGCAGGAGGCCCTGCTGCTCCAGCGCGTTGAGATCCTTGCGTATCGTGGTCTGCGTTACGGCGAACTTTTCGGCCAGAACCGAAACTTTCACGTAGCCCTGTTCAAGTATTTCGTTGAGAATGGCTTGGCGCCTATCTTTTATCCCTCTCATA
>CAYMDZ010000024.1:5471-9048 GCA_964389355.1 uncultured Muribaculaceae bacterium
CTGTTCAAGTATTTCGTTGAGAATGGCTTGGCGCCTATCTTTTATCCCTCTCATATAATAAGGTATTCTTTCAATTTATGGTCATAAGTTTTAATGCGGCTGCAAGGTAGTGACATTTATCCGAATATGCAAGAAACCGCCCCGCAAAAAGTTTCGTTTTAGTTATGAACGAAACTTCCGAAAGGGGTAAATCGCAACAAAAAACGAAAAAATTCTTGCGCAAAAGGAATTTTATCCGTAAGTTTGTCTGCGTTTATACGAAACATTAAAACTAGTGATATGGGAATCAATGCTAAAAAATTTGTCGCAGCGGCCCTGCTCATCGCAGGAGCGGTTGTCAATGCATCTTTCACGGCCTCTGCAGCCGGTCTTCCCCAGAATGACAAGATAACCGTCTCAGGTATCGTCAAGAGTTCCGACAACGAACCTCTTGCCGGCGCGATGGTTTATCTCAAGGGAGTCACCACTGTAGGCTCATCAAGCTCAATGACCGATGAGGATGGCTACTACACGATCACCGTTCCTTCCGACGCAGTTATCGTCGCCAGCCTTCTCGGATTCACCGATCTGGAGCAGAATGTCGGCGGTAGAAGCGTCGTCGATTTCGTTCTTGAGGTCGAGTCCACCTTCCTGGATGACGTGGTCGTTGTCGGATACGGTACACAGAGCAAACTTACCCTTACGGGGTCAGTTGCTCAGACTTCCGGCCGTGAACTGGTCAAGAACTCAGGTGTGAACATCTCCCAGGGTCTGGCAGGACGTCTTTCCGGCGTCATCGTCAGCAACCGTACAGGTTAGCCTGGTAAGGACGACGCCACGATGTTCATCCGCGGCCGCAGCACTCTCGGAGACAACAGCCCTCTGATCGTCATCGACGGTGTGCCTAGAAGCAACGAAGAGTTCAGTCGTCTGTCCGGCGACGAGATCGAGAGCGTCAACGTCCTCAAGGATGCGTCAGGCGCCATTTACGGTGCCCGCAGTGCGAACGGTGTAATTCTCGTGACCACGAAGCGAGGCAGCTTCAACGAGGGTGCCAATGTCACCTTCAACTATGACTTCGGTCTTCAGCAGCCTACCCGTATGGTCCAGATGGCCGACGCAGTGCTCTACACGCAGGCCTACAACGACGAGCTGGCCATCACCGGCGCATCTCCTATGTACAACGAGACCCAGCTTGCACACTACCGTGACGGAGACGACCTCATCAACTATCCTAACACGAACTGGTTCGACGAGATCATCAAGCCTCTATCCGCTCAGCACAAATACGGCGTGAACATCAGCGGCGGCGGCAAGAACGTCGCATACTTCATCGAGTTCAACGGCCAGTACCAGGACGGTATATATAAGAAGAGTGCGACCAACTACGACCAGTACAATGTCCGCACGAACATCGACGTCCAGGTAACCGACGACCTCAAGCTCGGCGTGAACCTGAATGCCCGCCAGCAGCACAAGAACTACTCGGCTTTCCCTTCAGACAGCTACGGTATCTTCTATATCGCCACCCGTCTGAAGCCTACCGGAGCCGCATACTATCCTAACGGATACCTCCGCGGAGGCACCAACCCTGCAGTGATGGTTCAGGACCTCACCGGTTACGACAGAACCACCATCAACACCCTGAACACTTCGTTCACCCTCGACTGGGACCTCAGCTCCCTGGTTACCAAGGGCCTTACGGTTAAGGCTACCGCCGCTTATGACATTATCGGCAAATTCAGAAAGAACTGGCAGCAGAACTGGCAGTACTGGTCTTACGACGAGGTTACCGAGCTTTACGAGGAGAAGACCTCTTCATACTGGAGCTCACCTGTCCTTCACGAGTATCAGAACAACAGCGGCAAGGTCACGATCAATGCCAATATCAACTATGACCGCGACTTCGACGGCCACCACGTGACAGCGCTCGCAGGTTACGAGCAGGCATCTTACCGTCTGGACTATTTCGCAGCCGGCATCAACAAATATGATTCTGACATTTTGGACGAGTTCTTCGCCGGATCAGCCGACAAGGACTGGTACAGCATCAAGGGATACGCTACCGAGACAGCGCGCCAGAGCTGGTTCACCCGTCTGGGCTACGACTGGAAGAGCCGCTATCTCATTCAGTTCATCGGCCGTCTCGACGGTTCCGAGAATTTCCCTAAGAACAAGCGCTGGGGATTCTTCCCGGGCGTGTCTGTCGGCTGGCGCATTTCCGAGGAGCCTTGGCTCAAGGGCAACACCCCTTGGCTTACCAACCTCAAGCTCAGAGCCTCTTACGGCGAGCAGGGTAATGACCAGGTGGATGCATTCCAGTATATGACCACCTACGGTTACTCCACCGCTTCCACCTACAAGATGCGCATCGACGGCAAGGACGTCAGCTTCATCATTCCTGGCACCGTTCCTAACCCCAACATCACCTGGGAGGTCGCCAAGACCGCGAACATCGGTATCGACGGAAGCATCCGCAACGGACTCTTTGCCTGGGAGCTCGAATACTTCAGCACTGAAAGATCGAACATCCTCTGCACCCGCAACGCTTCTGTCCCTTATTACACCGGACTTACCAGCAGCCTTCCTGACGAGAATATCGGTATCGTCACGAACAAGGGTTTCGAACTCCAGCTCCACCACGACGGCAAGAGCAACAGCGGAGATTTCATCTATCATCTCAGCGGCAACTTCATGTTCGCCCGCAACCGCATCAAATATATGGATGAGACCCCGTGGGGCGAAGGCCACGAATATATGAACCTTACAGGTCACCCGATGGGAGCCAAGCTTTACTATCAGGTAAAGGGCATCAACAAGACCCAGGAGGACCTCGACAATAATCCTCAGATGGCCGGTGCGACGCTTGGTGACTTCATCTACGAAGACCTCGACGGCGACGGCAAGATCACCTCATACGACCGCAAGAGATGTGACCTCACATCCGTTCCTGAGATCGTTTACGGTCTTACCTTCGACGGACAGTGGAATAACTTCGACTTCTCAGTCCTGCTTCAGGGACAGGGAAGGGCCAGGTTCTACTATGCTCCTATGACTGACCCTGTTTCCGGCAACCTTGACAAGTTCGCCGCACAGAACGCCTGGACACTGAACAACACCGACTCCAACTATCCGAGAATCGGTTCCAATGTCAGCAACGGCGGCGTGAACAGGTCGTCTTTCTATTACAGGGATGCGTCTTTCCTGCGTCTCAAGAACGTGGAGATAGGCTATACGCTTCCTGAGAACATTCTGCTCAACAGATTGAAGGTCAAGAGTCTGCGCTTCTACATCGCCGGTTACAACCTTCTCACCCTCGACTCCCTCAAGAGCGTCGATCCTGAGACCAGTGACGAGAGCTACCAGACTTATCCTCAGATGAGAATCTACAATATGGGCGTTAAACTGACATTCTAACAGAACAGGATTATGAAAAAAATAGCATCAATATTTACAATACTGGTCCTCGCGGTGTCCTGCCAGAGCGATTTTCTGGACAAGACCCCTCTGGACAAGCTTTCCGAGGAGGCCGTATTCAACAGCGCGGCTTTGACCGAGAGCTATATCAACGCGATTTACACCGTTCTCCCGGATCCTT
>CAYMDZ010000025.1:0-8949 GCA_964389355.1 uncultured Muribaculaceae bacterium
CTGGTCCTTGTCCGTGACGTTCAGGGTATAGGCGTTCGTGGCGGCCAGAAGGTTTTTCGAGTAGCGCAGCTGGGCGAGCGAAAGCTTCTCCTGCAGGTCGCTGAAGGTCTTCTTGTCCTCATCGCTCAGGAGCGCTCCCTGACGCACGAACCCTCTGTAGGTGATCTCCAGCAGCCTTTTCTGGTCGTCCGCCAGGCCAAGTTCTTCGCGGCGGTCATAGACCTTCTTCACCTTTTCGAACAGCGTGGCGTTAAGGTTGATGTACATCGAGTATTCGTTCAGGAGAGGGGATACCTCCTCGGCGGTCTTCTGCAGCTCATCGCTGGCGTCGGCCTCCATTATGTTGAAGAAGATGGAGGAAACCTTGCCGACGAGGCCGCCGGCGTTTTCCAGTGCGAGAATCGTGTTCTCGAATGTCGGTTCTTCGTCGGATGCGACTATGGCGTCGATTTCCTTTTTCGCGTCTTCGATGCCTTTTTTGAATGCGGGAAGGTAGTGCTCCGCCTTGATACGGTCAAATTGAGGCGCTCCGTATTCGAGAGTGGATTCCTCGAGAAGTGGGTTGGTGTTGCATGCGTTCATAGCCAAAAGTGCTGTAAGCAGAACGGTGATTTTGTTTTTCATTATTATGATGATTTGATGTGACAGATATACGGATGTATGTCATCGGACGGCTTGCCGCCCGTGGCAGGTGAACGGGAGGGGCCCACGAAGTGGGAGGGATAGCGCGAAGCGCGTATCGTCCGAGACAACATCCGTATATCTGCTGAATTGCACATTATAAAATCTGTTATATTGTTCATATCAAATAAGATCATTCCGCTTCTATGGTGAGTCCGTCGTAGGCGGCGTGGATGCCTTCGGGAAGGCTTTCTTCCAGGCGGGCGTGAGGCCCGAGCGCGTGAGCCAGGTGCGTGAGGTAAGTGTTCTTCGCACCGATTCTGCGGGCCACCTCTATGGCCTGGTCCATATTGAAATGCGAATGGTGCGGCCTGTATCCCACGCAGTTCAGCGTCACCGCCTCCAGGCCGTGCAGCTTTTCGAACTCCTCGTCCGGGATGCTCTTCATATCGGTAAGGTACGCGATCTTCCCGAACCTGAAGCCCAGCACCGAGAAGGTCCTCATCTCGTTGTGGTATCCCTGGATCGGTATCACCTCCACAGGCTGTCTTCCGGAACTCTCTCCGGGCTTCTCGGTATGGTATCCCACGCCGCTCTCCCATACCAGGGTAGGAAGGGTGTCATTGGCATTCACCGTAAAGGGCGCTTTGCCTGAGATGCGCTTTATCTCCCATTCCGGCACTCCCGGATAGTGGTGGTCGGTGAAGGCGTAGCTGTACTCGCGGCGCAGCGACTCCTCCACATATTCTTCGCAGTAGATGGTCACCGGTTTGTGCTCCAGCAGGTTGAAGGCCCTCAGGTCGTCCAGGCCGCCGGTGTGGTCCTTATGGTTGTGGGTAAGGAGCACCGCGTCCAGATGCTTGACGTTCTCGCGCAGCATCTGACACCTGAAATCCGGCCCGCAGTCCACCAGGATGGTGATGTCGCCATATGTAACCAGCGCGGAGGACCGGAATCTCCTGTCGTGAGGGTCGGCGCTGGTGCAGACCTCGCAGTCGCATCCTATGACGGGGACGCCCTGAGATGTGCCGGTTCCCAGAAAAGTCAGTTTGGTTTTCATAATTCAACTTCCGTTATATTTCCCACCAGGGCGGGGTCGTAAGGCCGCGTGACCCTGATGTAATTGTCTGTATATCCGCTCATTGTCCCGTCCTTTTCCTTCGATTCGAAAAGAACCCGGTGCCTGGTGCCCCTCTGTGAGACGATGAACTCCTGATGCAGCCTGGCGCAGAGTTCTTCCAGGATGTGGACACGCTCCTTTTTCTTTTCCTCGCTGACCTGTCCCGGGAATGATGCCGCCGGGGTGCCCGGTCTTCGCGAGTACGGGAAGATGTGGATGAAGGCCGGCCGGACGCTTTCTATGAACTCAAGAGCCTGAAGGAACAGTTCTTCGGTCTCGCCCGGCAGTCCCGCCATCACATCTATCCCTATGAATACCCCGTCCCCGAGTTTCCGGCGTATGTAGTCTATCTTCTGTTTGAAAAAGGCCGTGGTGTAGTGCCTTCCCATAGCCGAGAGAATACTGTCGCACCCGGCCTGGAGCGGTATGTGGAAATGCGGCTGGAACTTGGTCCCGCCTGCTATCCAGTCTATGGTCTCGTCGCTCAGAAGGTTCGGCTCTATGCTGGAGATGCGGTATCTCTCTATCCCTTCCACATCGTTCAGGGCTTTGAGCAGATCCAGAAAGGATTCTCCCGTGGTCTTGCCGAAGTCTCCGGTGTTTACGCCGGTGAGGACGATCTCCTTAACGCCAAGCGCCGCCACTTCGCGGGCCATACGCACGCATTCGCAGATGGGGATGTTCCTGCTGTCTCCCCGGGCCAATGGCACGGTGCAGTAGTGGCAGTGATTGTCGCACCCGTCCTGCACCTTCAGGAAGCTCCTTGTCCTCTCCCCGCTGCTGTATGCCCCGAACACGGTGCCCGTGCCTGCCAGACCTTCGCAGCTGATGCCAAGTTCGGACAGGCAGACCGGAACGATGCTCGACTTTTCCTTGCAGTCGAACACTTTCCACACGCCTTCGATGGCGCGGATCTCGTCTTTGCGCAGCTGTGCGCTGCATCCGCACACTATCAGTCTGGCCTGCGGGTTGAGACGGTGCATCTTGCGGATGAGGTTTCTGGATTTGGCATCCGAGGTGGCGGTCACCGAACAGGTGTTGATAAGGTAGAGGTCGGCTTTCTCCTTGTGTCCGACCACTTCCAGTCCCGCCTTTATGAATGCCCGTTCGTATGTGGAGGTCTCGGCGTAGTTGAGTTTGCAGCCGAGAGTAAGGAAGGCGATTTTCATTTTTTAAGCGTTATGCGTGCCTTGCCCACAGGTCCTGACACGGGAGGGTTAAGTTTGCTAAGGCTCACGCTGAAGTGCTCCAGCTGCGGAAATTCCTTCTCTATGGCCCTAAAGATCCGTTCGGCCACATTCTCTATCAGGTTAGAGGGAATAGCCATCTGGGCCGCGACTATGTCATAGACGCGTGCATAGTCCAGGGTAGTGTCCAGCCTGTCCGTCAGGAAGGCCTGCTGAGTGTCGATCTCAACGCTGAAATCGACGATGTATTCGCCGCCTTCCAGCCTTTCGTGTTCCAGGCAGCCGTGAAAGGCGTGGAACCGCATTCCGTCAAGTTCAAGCAAGCTTTTCATTTCAGTATGATGAACACTGCGGGTTGTTTTCCTATTGTAAGGTTTTCCTTGCGCCAGGCTCCGGCCGCAAGGGTTTTGATATATTGGCTTTCGGAAGTCAGAGCCACCGCTACGCAGAGGCGCGTGGCACTGTCCAGGGTAGAGATGAAGTCCTGCAGCAGCGCGTCGCTCCGGTAGGGGGTTTCTATGAAGATCTGGCTCTGGTGAAGAGTTCCGGAGAGCCGTTCGGCGTCCCTGATGGCGGTGCGCCGCTGGTCCGTCTTGGCAGGCAGATAGCCGCGGAAGGCGAAGGACTGGCCGTTAAGACCGCTTCCCATAAGAGCGAGCATAAGGGAGGAAGGGCCCACCATAGGGCAGACTTCGATTCCCTTCTGATGGCACAGGGCCACGAGCGCCGCACCGGGATCGGCCACTGCAGGCAGTCCGGCTTCGCTGATGAGCGCCACGTCCTGCCCGTCGGAGAACCAGTCCGCCAGCTTCTCTATCTCCTCTTCGGTGGTATGCTCGTTAAGGGTTCTGAAGGACAGTTCGTCTATGTGGCCCTTGAGACCGGCCCTGGACAGGTAGCGCCTTACCGTCCGCTCCTCCTCCACGACATATTTCCTGATGTGCGGGAGCAGGGCCAGAACCCCGGCGGGGATGACCTCGCTGACTTCGCAGTCGCTCAGGGGTGAAGGAATCAGATATAATTTTCCGTTACTCATTTTCTATGGTGATCTTTCTGGTCGGCACATACTCCATGGCGTTCCTGTCCTTGCGGAACAGGGACTTGAAGAAGCTGCGCAGACTGTTGTATTCTATCTGGTACGTGATACCCACGCCGTTGCGCTGGGTGTTGTCCAGATAATTCGTATAGTCGTCGGCGGAGTGCGAGAACAGGTTGAGCCTGAAATGCCCCGACTTGTTGAGCTTGATGTTGATGTCCAGGTCGCCCACCACGTTCTCTCCCGTGCTGGCGGAGGTGTATTTTCTGTTCCCGACGGACCCGTTCACGGATACCATGTTGTCGAACAGCTGGGTGGACACGGCCAGGTCCATGGACTCGTTGCCCACCTGGGTCTGCTGGTAGGTCAGTCCGAAGTCCAGCGGGATGTTGAACTTCTCCAGAATGTTGTTCAGCTGGCCGGACATCAGGGACGCGAGGTTGCTGTACAGGAAGTTGGAGCTGGCATTGTTGTTCACCACACCGTTCTGGTCGCCCGCGATGAAGCTGCCCAGCACCACGAGGGCCAGGAACTGTCGCGACACCTTGTCCTCCGTATTCAGTTCGCTGTCCACCAGGGCTTTGGTGGTCGGATCGAGGTCCGGAACGTCTATAGAGAATGCCAATTGCGGATTGCGCAGCTTGTCTGAAATCTTGATGCCGCAGTTCACCAGCCTTCGGGTGGATACCGAGGTGGTGTCGGAGATCAGCACTCCGAGCGAGGTCTTCAGTGAATGTACGGCGGAGATGTCCAGTTCGGTGTCCATTATGTCTCCGGCGAAGTTGAGCGAGCTGCCGTCCTGGATATTGAAGTCCTTGGCTATCAGCGCTCCTATGGCCGCGAAGTGGTATTTGCCTTCGGTTATGTTATAGTTGCCGCCCAGGTTGAAGGCTCCGGATTTGGAGTTCAGGTCGGCGGTGATGACTCCGTCTCCCTTGATGTTGAGGGCGTTGCTTCCCTCCCTGTCCAGATAGGCGGTGAATTCAAGTCCCGGGTTCACTGCGAACCGGCCCTTGACATCGAGCTGCGATTTGCCTGAAGGGGTGGTCAGGGTGAATCCCTGCTCCAGCTCGTCCTCCTCCTCGGCGTCCTTCTCCTTGAACTGGAGTATCTCCGAGCTGCGGGTGTTCTTTCCGGCGAGCACTATGTTCACCTTGCCGTTTCCGGCATTGGCCAGATTGGCATCCAGAGTAAGGTGGGACGGGTCTTTGCCCGAGAACAGGACGTCTCCGTCGAGGGCGAGGATGCCGTTGTAGTCTCCGCTGCTCTTGTCCAGCACGCGCAGACGGTCCAGGTGGAGCGACAGGTTGTCAGGACGGCCGGACAGGAGCCCGCGTCCGCTGTCCTTGTCGGTTATCTCCATCCTGTCTATGATTACGCCGTCCTGGTCATAGCGGGCGTCCGCGTTCACGGTGTAGGCCACTCCGGTAGGGGTGAGGGTCAGGTTTACGTCGCGCGCGGAGAAGTCGTTGCTCCGTATGGTGAGGTTGGACACCGGTCCGACAGCGGTGATCTTGCCGTTGATGCGGCCGCTCAGGGACGAGCAGTACGCCGATACGGCTTTCTGGGCCACGCCAGGGTTGAAGTCGTTGAACACCGCGCGGGCATTCAGGTATCTGGACAGCGAGTTGTAGTTGCCTTCCACCTTGAGCGCGTTCTGGCCGGCGGCTGATGAGTTGACCAGGCTGAATTTGAGCAGGTCGTCCTCGTCGTCCAGGTGCGCGCTGAGGTTTATCTGTCCGGCGTCGGTCTTGCCTATGGTGAGGGCCGAGCAGTTGAGTTCGGTCTCGAGCCCCAGGTTGGTGCTGACCGGCGTGTCGAAGTTGACGTATCCGTTCAGAAGCCCGGACAGGGTGAGGTCGCCCTTCAGGAACAGATTGGCAGTGGAGATGTCCACGTCGTGAAGGTTGAGCGACAGACGGCTCGGGTAGAGTTTGCTGGCGGCGCCGTTAAGTTCGATGGACTGCCCCTCGTGGAAGAGTCGCAGGCCGTCTATGTTCACAAGTCCCTCCCTGTAGACGATGTCAGGATGCGAGCAGGTCCAGATGTCCCCGTTCAGGTTGAGGAAGGAATCGCCCAGGCTCGCGTTTATCGTAAGGGCCCCGTCGTCGTCTCTGGACATCGAGGAGTCGAGATCCAGCAGCAGGGCTATGTTCTTGTTCAGTATGTCGGTGGCGGACAGCTGCAGGCAGGTCCTGTCGTCGTGCGCCTTGATGTTGAGATATGCTTTTTTGAGGCCGGAATTCCGGGTCTTGATCTCGTCGATGCTGGCTTTCAGCGTGACGGTGCTGTCCTGTGAATGAAGATTGGCGTCCAGTCCGCGGAAGATGTTGTCCTCGAAGCGGAATCCGTGCGAAGAGAACGCTCCGGTAATCTCGCCGGACGGAGACAATGATACATTGGCCTGGGTGCCGTGCGCCACGAGGATGTCCTTGCGAAGGAAGCTGAGCACTTCCCTGGTGTCCTTGATGATGAGCTGGGCGTCGAAATTGCGTCCCGGTTCGGACTGTTTCAGGGAGGTCAGAAGCGAAGGAAGGGCTTCGCCTATGCTGCCGCTCAGCACAGGATCGGCGATCGTGGAGAGGTCGGCGTCTCCGGAATAGGTGAGGTCGGCGAAGGCAGAACGCAGGTTGATGCGGATCTTGCCGCCGTCCTGGACGGAAGCGAAGAGAATGTCGCCTATGTTGTGGCTGCCGGCCTGGTCGGTGTAGGTGAGGCGCGATACCGTGGCGTCTCCGATGAGGGTGTTCTGCCCGCTGTTGCGGAAATTGAAGTTCACCGCAGTGGACAGGGTCGAGGTGCCCGGCCTGCGGTCTATGTTCATCGCCACCAGATCGGCGTATGCGAGGGCGAGGTTGAACTTGTAGATGGAGTTCCGGCTTTGGTTCGAAAGCGAGAAGCTTCCCCCGAGTATGAATGTGAGGTTAGGGTCGTTGCTTCTGAGGTTGCCGGTGAAGGTATTGTCGCGGAAATAGCCGTTTCCGTCTATCTCGCTGTAGGCATAGCCGTTGACGGTCAGGCAGTTGATGTCAAGCTTGCTGAGCTCGATGTCCATCTTCCCGTCTTTCGCCATACTGCCCCGGCTCTGCAGGTTGAGCGAGGTTTTGCCGAACTTTTCGCCCAGTCCGGCCCTGCCCAGATCCACCTGGTTCAGGCTTACGTCCGCCGTGTATGACAGCGGCCTGTCCTCTCCCAACAGGTCCTTCGCTTCGGCGGCAAGGCTGACTTCGCCCATATTGCTGGCCAATTCGAGATCGGCCTTCATCTCCTGCGGAGTACCGCTGATCCTGCCGGTCAGATCCCCCTTCATCCCCCGGGCGTATTCGCTCAGATCCACGGTCTTGCCCGGGATGAACGCCGAGATGAATTTGCCCAGGCCCGCAGGGGTGAAGCTGAATTCGCGGGACTGCACATCCACGCTTCCCTCACTGATATTGAAGAGGTTGTCGTAATCGACGGACAGGTCGGCCCCGACCCCGCTGTAGCGGTCCTTGAAGCGGGCCGAGATGATGTTCATGCCGTTCACCGGGCCGTCCACCTTAAGTTCGTCCACGTCCAGAAGGACGGGGCAGTCCTTGAAGATGCCGGCGTAGATGCCCACCGTCTGAAGGCTCAGAGGCTCGGCCGTGACATCCCCGCCCAGTCTTATCCTGTACAGGAAATGCGACCAGTCCGAATCCCACCTGTAGCCCATCGTGTAGCTTTTTATGTAGACGTTCGACCACTGGTCTATGATGCGCGTGTCTGTCACTTCCGTAAGGCCGTGGCCCGTGATGGCGTGGCCCGTGCCCCAGAACGAGTATCCGCATTTTTCACGCGCCCGCACCCAGTCCACGTCGAACCCGCAGCGGATGTCTACGAAATTGATGTTCCGTCCGCGCGCGTCGGCCCACAGCTCCAGGTCAGCCCAGTTGATTCCGTGGCCTTTGTAGCGGTACGGCGTGGAGGTGGACAGGTTGACCATCCTGTAGTGGAAATTGTCAATGTCCGCGCGCTTTATGGAGAAAAGGTCGGGGATCACGTACAGCGTGTCCCTGTTCCGGGGTTTGGAGTTGAATATGGATGCGATGTTGTTCGTGTATCCGCGGCTGGTGGTGTCGTAGATGACCAGATAGAGGTCGAAATCCTTGGTTCTGAGCCTGTCTATGTGCACGCCGCCCTTCTTGGCCAGAAGGCCTTTCAGAGAGAAGGTGGCGGAGATGTGCTTGGCGGCCATCACGGTGTCTATGTCGCCTACCGGATGCCTGTCTATGAGGGCGAAATCCTTTATTATCAGGGTGTTGAAGGGGGCGAACTTGATGGCGGAGAAGTGCAGGTCGGCGTCCAGGTATTTTTCGGCGGCACGGGTGGCTTTCTGGGCCAGCCGGGTCTGCACCCCTGGCGTCTGGAGCAGCAACAGCCCTATTCCGAGGCAGAGAACCGCCACTTCCAGAACACGGGTTATTATTTTTCTGATCCTGAACTTGCGCATAAACCTTCAAAGATAGTAAAAAAATTGCTATCTTTGCGGGCTTTTATTATGGCAGATATAATTCTGGGAATAGAATCGTCGTGTGACGATACATCGGCTGCGGTTATCTCCGACAGGGTTCTCCTGTCCAATGTCATCGCAAGTCAGGACGTGCACCGCGCCTATGGCGGGGTCGTGCCTGAATTGGCATCCAGGGCCCACGAACTGAACATCGTTCCGGTGGTGAGCGAGGCTCTTTCGAGGGCGGGCGTGAAGGCGGAGGATCTCACCGCCATCGCGTTCACCAGGGGACCGGGTCTTCTGGGCTCGCTCCTGGTAGGCACTTCGTTTGCCAAGGCTCTCGCGCTGTCCCTGGACATTCCGCTCGTGATGGTGAACCACCTTCAGGGGCACATATTGGCAGGATTCGTGCGTCAGAAGGACGTGCCGGTGCGCGAACCTTCGTTCCCGTTCCTGTCTCTGCTGGTGTCCGGCGGCAACTCCCAGATCGTTAAGGTCAATTCCCCTCTGGATT
>CAYMDZ010000026.1:0-8704 GCA_964389355.1 uncultured Muribaculaceae bacterium
ATGACCGTACGGGCCATAGGAATGGCCTGGGGAGGAGAGTTCAGCGACAACAAGATCAAGATGGACTGCACCATCCTGGTGATAGCGGCGCTGATGTGCTGGGCGTTCTTCGGGAACATCCTCGGACCTGACGGCCAGCCCATCATAGGATGGGGCACGCTGATACTGGCCGTCTTTATCTGTCTCTGCATGAAGATCACCACCCCGCTGGTGGAGAAGATGCTCGGGGGCCGCAATCACTAATCCCCTGTCCAGATCCAGCCGCTCGGGAGCGGGTTGATATTATTTACTGTGCAATCTATAGGCAACAATTGAGCGTGCACAGTACCCGTGGAGGCGGTGCCAGTGAGCCAGCATTTCAACATTTTTTACTATCTTAGTGTATGCTATCAAACTATCCTTGGATTGAAAACTCCGGATAAAAGAGAGGCTATACTATCTGGAAATTAAGGTCCAAAACAGCTGACAATGTGATGTGACAGCAAGGCAGACCATATCAGAAATAAATCTCTTCAGTGGCGGAAGAGTCTAAAAACATCACATAATAAACCGGCATATATATAATATCTCCTGCAGTTTTGATTTCGCGGGAATTCGACAGAACAAGTCCGGAGCGGATATTGTAATCCGGGACTTTAAGCAGATTGGTCAGCGCGCTGTGCCTGGTGTAGTCCTTGCCGGACTTCACCTCTATGGGAAGGACGGTCGCATTGGCATAATCATCGACCAGAAAATCCACCTCCCCCTTCTGCTTGTTATCATAATAGAAAAGATTGTGCCCGTGAGCCTTCAGCTCCTGCGCTACAACACTTTCATACACGGCGCCAAGATTTATGCTATCCTCGTCTGCCAGTACCGCCTGGATATTGTTCCTGTAAAGCTGAAGCGTAAGCAAACCGACATCATTCAGATAAAGCTTAAGCAAATTCTTCTGGGCAGATGCGGCCAACGGGTATCTGGGATTTGAAATGGCGTTAACCTCAAGAGCCGTACCGGCCGAAACGAGATACTCGAATTCCTCCCGGTAATTGTCGAACCTGTCACCATCCTTGCCCCTGATGTCCTTAGCCACAATTCTTTTCTTTCTATTCTCCATCTGGGACGGAATCATATTATAAATCCTCCTGATCAGAAGCGTTTTACTGCTGTCCTCTTCATATTTCGTGGCGTCAGCTTCATACAGATTTTTTATACTCTCCTGAACTTCGCGGACTTTTACGATGTTATGCGAATCAAGATATGCATTGACAGCATCGGGAAGACCACCGACCAAAAGATAACGCCGAAACTGCTTCATAATATAGTCGTGCATAGCCACATCCAGACTTTCCCTGCTGCGAAGCTGCTGACGTATGGTTTCCATCGCATCCAGCCCAAATCCATTTGCCACAAGAAACTCCTCGAAATCCAGCTGATACATATTGACCGGGATTATGCTACCCACCGGAATGGAAGTTGTCTGACGCAAGGCTATGCCAAGCAGGCTGCCGCTTGCGATAAAACGGAACCGGTGATCTTCTCGGAAGAACTTGAGCAGTGTCAGATACTGGGGATAATGCTGGATTTCGTCAAGAAAAACCAGTGTATTCTCGTAACTGTCAAGACTCTTTCCATAAACCGAACTTAAAACGAAATAGAATTCTTCGGTCGTACGGACATCCTTGAACAGTTGTCGGCCTTCGTCATCCTTGACAAAATTCAATTCGACGTAATTCTCATACAGTCTCTTCCCCACTTCCCTGATTATATAGGATTTGCCTATCTGGCGAGCTCCTTCTACAATCATTATCTTGCTTTCTTCAGACTTGAGATGCTCTTCAATGCGCCCTTCTATCTTTCTGTACAGCATAACACTAGCACTTTTCTATATAAATTCGCCTCACAAAACTACACTTTTCCATATAAAAAAGCAAGTAAAAACTACACTTTTTCCATATAAATTCACCTTCGAAAACTACACTTTTCCATATATCAGACCGGGAAGAAAGGTAGTGGAGCGAAGCGACGCAAGGGGTTTGGGGAGTCCGCTCCCCGGAGCCCCTCGGGGCTGTCACGAAGTGACTGGGGGTGACGAATCACAAAAGGCGACCTTTGCAGGTCGCCTTTTGTGATTCCGGCGCGATTCGAACGCGCGACCCACAGCTTAGAAGGCTGTTGCTCTATCCAACTGAGCTACGGAACCATCCGAAAATGGAGTGCAAATATAACTATAATTTTTAATTATTTGAGTAAATTTGCCTTCCGTATGTATTCTATTTTATCCAAGGAGATGCTGACTCCGACTATATGCCGGATGAAGGTGTCAGCCCCCAGAATCGCCCGCGCGGCCAGGCCGGGGCAGTTTCTTATCGTCATCGCAGACGAGAAAGGGGAGAGAATCCCTCTTACCATAAGCGACTATGACCCGGAGGCGGGAACGGTTACCATAGTAACCCAGAAAGTCGGCGCTTCCACCACTAAAATCGTGGCGATGGAGCCTGGCGAAGCCTTCCACGATGTGGTCGGTCCGCTTGGCAAGTGTTCCGAATTCACTGAACTGGGCGATGACGCCCTTCGCGGCAGAAGCTATATCTTTATCGCCGGAGGCGTCGGCACGGCTCCCATTTATCCGCAGGCCAGGTGGCTGTACGCTCACGGCGCGCACGTGGAGGTGATAATCGGCGCGCGTAACGAAAGCCTTCTTATCTACAGGGATGAGATGGCCTCCGTGTGTGACCGGTTGCATATCTGCACCGACGACGGCTCCGTCGGATTCCACGGCGTGGGCACGGCTCTTCTGGAAAAACTCGTCTGTGAAGGTGCGCATTACGACCAGGCTGTCGCCATCGGCCCCATGATAATGATGAAATTCGCCACGCTGACCTGCCGCAAGCTCGGCATCCCTATCGTGGTGAGTCTTAACACTTTGATGGTGGACGGCACCGGAATGTGCGGCGCCTGCAGGGTAAACGTGGGCGGACAGACCAAATTCGCCTGTATGGACGGGCCGGAATTTGACGGATATCTGGTGGATTTTGACGAGGCTATGCGCCGTCAGGGACAATACAGGGCAGAGGAGGCTGCAGCTAAAGAGAAATGTTGACATCGCGTATCAAGGCAGGTGAGCAGGATCCGAAGGTCCGCGCTCACAATTTCGGGGAAGTCAATCTGGGATTTACATTGGAACAGGCCCGGCAGGAGGCCTCAAGGTGCCTTCACTGCAAGAACCCGCGCTGCGTGGGCGCCTGTCCGGTAGGGATAAACATCCCGGAATTCATTGCCCGGATAAAGGAAGGTCAGATAGCGGGTGCGGCTGAGGTCATCGCCCGCGACTCGTCGCTTCCGGCAGTGTGCGGAAGGGTGTGCCCGCAGGAGAGGCAGTGCGAAGGCAGCTGCGTGCTTGGCATAAAGGGCGAAAGCGTGTCCATCGGCAATCTGGAGCGTTTCGCGGCTGATTACTGCGCTGAGAACGGGTGCGAGCCGAAGGTGGAGATCGAGCATCAGGCCAAACCGGCCAAGGTGGCTGTCGTGGGGTCCGGCCCTTCCGGTCTTGCGTGCGCCGGCGATCTGGCCAGGTGGGGATATGACGTCACCGTGTTCGAGGCTCTGCACAGGCTGGGTGGCGTATTGGCATACGGCATACCGGAATTCCGCCTTCCGAAGGACACTGTGCTAGCGCGTGAGATAGAGTCTCTGCGGGCGCTGGGCGTGAAGTTCGAGACGAACGTGATAATCGGCAGGACCCTGACCATCGACGATCTGTTCGACAGGGAGGGCTTCAGGGCCGTGTTCGTGGGGAGCGGCGCGGGTCTGCCGAAATTTATGGGCATTCCGGGCGAGAACCTGAACGGCGTCTTTTCTGCCAATGAATTCCTGACGCGCAACAACCTTATGCGCGCCTACCGCGAAGACTATATGACTCCTGTCCATATCGGGAAGCGGGTGTGCGTGGTCGGCGGCGGCAATGTCGCGATGGATGCGGCCAGAACGGCCCTCAGACTTGGCGCGGATGTGCACATCGTCTACAGGAGAACCCAGGCCGAGCTGCCCGCACGTCACGAGGAGGTCGAGCACGCCATAGCCGAAGGGATAGTGTTCGATATGCTGACCAATCCTGTCGGGATCCTCGGGGATGAGACCGGGTCAGTGCGCGCGCTGCGCTGCATCAGGATGGAGCTCGGCGAGATGGACGAAAGCGGGCGCCGCAGTCCTGTGCCTGTGGAAGGATCGGAATTCGAACTGGAGACCGACACCGTGATAATGGCCCTCGGCACATCGCCCAACCCTTTGATAGTAAGTACCACCAGTGGGCTTGAGGCCAATCGCCGCGGCGGGATCATCGCTTCGGAGGACGGTGCCACCACCCGCCCCGGAGTGTTCGCCGGAGGGGATGCCGTGACCGGAGCGGCCACAGTGATCCTCGCGATGGGAGCGGGACGCAAGGCTGCCGCCGCTATAAAGGCTTATCTTACTGAATCTTAATCTTCTTCTGGGAAGAAATCATGGAGATCGCGCCAAGTGCCGCAAGCATTATGGCGCGTGTTTCGTGTGTGAGGGTGGCGAACAGAATCCCTATCTCCCATTCCGCTCCGTAAAGCGTGGACAGGGCCACGGCCACGGCGTAGTGGTATGCCCCGAACCCGCCCGGAACCGGCAGAAGCGAGGACAGGTTTCCGACCACCGAGATGAACAGCGCGTCCGTGAAATCGAGCCCCGAGAGCACCGGGATGGCCCTGAACACGCAGAAGCACATCATTACGTAGGATATCCAGATGCCGACGGTATAGAGAATGAACAGAGTCTTGTGCTCAGCCTTGCCGAAGGTCTTGAAGCCTTCGAATATGCCTTCAGTCCATCCTGCGATCTTCCCCGCCACGACATTTCTGTTTCTGAACTTGAAGCAGAGGAAAATCAGCAGCGTGACTGTGGCGACCACCGCCACGAGTATCCCCGTGAGGTTCAGGCTGAATCTGCCGGCGACGCTTTTCGCGATGTTGTCGATGAACCACTGCGCTATCTCCCCGGATTTCAGGATTATGGCCAGAATGATGAGTATCAGCACCATAAGCATATCCCAGGCGCGTTCCATAATGATGGTGCCCACGGTCTTGTCGTAAGGGGTCTTCTTGTCCGTCACGACCCCGCACCTCACCAGAAAGCTCATCCACGGGATGACCAGACTGAACAGATTGCCGATGCTGCAGGCGTCCCACAGGTCCTTCCGCCTGACCTCCCCGTTGATGGGAAGCATCAGTGCGCGCCACCTCTCGGTTCTGAACACCAGCGCCAGGAACGCGAATGCCAATGACCCCGTGACCCATCCCCAGGACGTGTCCCCGAGCGCCCTTATGAATACTCCCCAGTCCATCCCGCGCAGGGCCAGATATACCAGCGCCACGGTAAGCGCGGCGACCAGGACATATTTTAGAATATTGAGCGTCTTCTTCTTCACAGCGGCTGCAAATTTAACATAAATTTTATGTACTTTTGTTTCTTAATGACAAATGCGATGAAATCAATACTTGGAATGGGCAACGCCCTGACAGACATTCTGGCTGTCCTCCCCGATGACACACTTCTGAAGACTTTCCACCTGCCCAAGGGCAGTATGCAGCACGTGGACAAGGAGACCGGCGAGAAGATTCTCCAGGCCCTCAAGCCTTACGGCGTGAAGTACGTTGCCGGGGGCAGCGCGGCCAATACCATCTCCTGCACGTCGCGTTTCGGGATGCCGTCCTATTTCATCGGCAAGGTGGGCGACGACGAACTTGGCCACCTGTTCCAGAGCGATCAGGAGGAGGCCGGCGTGAACACTCTGCTTCTGAAGAGCAAGCACTCCAGCGGGCGCTGTATGGTGTTCGTCAGCGGAGGCAACGCCGAGCGTACGTTCGCCGATTATATGGGTGCGACCCTGGATTTCGGTCCGGACGATCTCAAGCTCGAATATTTCCAGGGTAGGGATTATTTTCATATTGAAGGCTATCTGGTTCAGAACCAGTTTCTTATAAGGCGTGCGGTCGAATTGGCCCGTGAGGCGGGATGCATCATCTCCATAGATATGGCTTCGTACAATGTCGTCGAGAGCAACAACGCTTTCCTTCACGACATCGTCGACAAATATGTGGACATCGTGTTCTCGAACGAGTCCGAGGCCAGGGCTTTCACGAAGATCGACGACCCGAAGGAGGCGCTTGACGAGATCTCCCGTTACTGCACCACGGCCATAGTCAAGGTCGGCAAGAACGGTTCGTGGGTCAAGTCCGGGGACGAGGAATACCAGATTCCTGCCTGGCCGGCCGATCCTGTGGACGCCACCGGAGCGGGGGACACCTATGCCGCCGGCTTCCTCTATGCCCATTCGCTGGGTATGCCGCTCAAGGTCTGCGGTGAGATTGGCTCGATCATCGCGGCCAAGGTGGTGGAAGTGGTCGGTACGAAGATGGATGTGAACCGCTGGAGGCAGGCCGAGGCCGAGATTAACGAACTGATAAGCAGAAATGAGTAATGTTTTTGTCAACATAAGGCGCTCGCTTTCCATTCTGTGCCACCGTTCGAAGACTCCGCACTGTATGTGCCCGATCTCGAAATGTCCGCGGGTCACTGTCTTTATGGATGCGACCGAAGGCTCGGCCCAGAAGTGCGCCGACGCCGTCAACGCCTTTTTCGCCGGATACAAGGTGACCTTGAGGATATTCGCCCTCAACGCGCAGAAAAAGTCGACCCTCCCGGCCATTTCCGGTGCCACGATGCTGCTGCGCAGGGACCTCAGGTGGTTCGGCCGGCCGAAGCGCACCCGCAGACATCCTTCGGTGGACGGGAAGGAGGACCTCTTCATCAACCTCTGTCCCCAGGCCAATTTCACGGCGCATTACTGCGCGCTCTGTTCGAAGGCCCACTTCAAGGTCGGAAGATATTCCACGAAGAACGGCCTGTATGACATAGAGGTGTCCAACACCGACAATTACCTGCAGTCACAGATATTTGCACAGATTAGTTCCATAATAGCATCAATCGTATGAAACCGTTTCTCTCCACAGCTCTGAAGGGATTTGCAATGGGCACCGCGAATGTGGTGCCGGGTGTTTCGGGCGGAACCATCGCCCTTATCACCGGTATTTATTCACGTCTGGTGGCCTGTATAAGCGCCTTCGCCACGCCGAGCATCTGGAAAGAGTTTTTCCTGGGTAATTTCAAGTCATGGTGGCAGAAGGTGGACGGGTCGTTTCTTGCAGCGCTTTTCGTGGGTCTTGCGGTCAGCATCCTTACCTTTGCCAAGGTCGTCACGTGGTCTCTGGAGGAATATCCGGTGGTCACCTGGGCCTTCTTCTTCGGGCTCATCATAGTGTCCACGGCTGATATGCTTTATGACATAAAGGCATGGAAGATAAAGGACTTGCTGTTTCTTCTCATCGGGTTCGGCCTGGGACTGGCATTCTGCTTCCTCACTCCGACTCAGACTCCGCAGACAGGGTGGTTCTATTTCGTGAGCGGGGCCATCGCCATCTGCACGATGATTCTGCCGGGCGTGTCAGGGAGTTTCCTGCTTCAGATATTCGGGAACTACGACATCGTGATGGCATCTCTTGATGTGACTGACATCAACTGGTCTGTCCTGCTGCCGTTCGCGTTCGGGTGTCTGGTGGGCATCATAGCGTTCTCCAAATTCCTGAAGTGGCTGCTGGCTCATTATGAGAGGCCTACGATGATACTTCTCCTGGGATTTGTGATAGGCACTCTCCTGAAGGTGTGGCCGTGGGCTGATGCCGAGGCTGTTCAGCAGGCAGGGCACGGACTTCAGATTCTGCCGGCCATAGTGGCCATGCTCCTGGGCGGAGCGCTGGTGGCTCTCATACAGAAACTATCGAAGAAAGCATAATATACCGGCGCGTGCGGAAAATGCAGGATGCCGCCCGTGCCGTCAAACAGAAGATCCTGCGGATTTTGAGTTATGTCATTGAACAAAGTAATGTTGATCGGTAACGTGGGAGGAGATCCGAATGTCCGTTACCTTGAGGGAAATGCCAAAGTGGCATCGTTTACTCTTGCTACCACTGAACGTTTCAAGGACCGCAGCGGCGAGCAGAGGGAGAACACCGAATGGCACAACATCGTGGCCTGGAGAAGTACCGCCGATGTCGTGGAGAACTATGTGAAGAAGGGTACGCAGCTCTATGTGGAGGGCAAGATCCGCACCCGCAATTACGTTGACCAGTCTGGTGTCAAGAAGTACGTGACAGAGATCGTGGCTGATTCCATTCAGCTTCTCGGAAGAAAGAGCGACGACGCAGGTGCATCCGCACCTGTTCACAGCGCACCTTCACAGGCTCCGGCCGCAGCTCCTTCAGCAGCTCCGAAGCCGGTTTATGAGGCTCCGACCCCGGCTGTGGAAGAAGGAACTGACGACCTTCCGTTCTAAACCGGCAGGTCTGATACTTTATTGATGGCTGTGGGGTCTGCACCCCGCAGCCATCGTTGCGTTCTATCCTGTCAACATTTTGTTGACACAAATTTCGGATACCTGGACAAAAAGTAGGATAGAGAATCAGGCAGGGCGGAGTCTTTTCTTCGCTGTCGCTTCGCGACCCTGTACGGGCAAACGCTTCGAAAAGTCTCTGTGACTACATCTGCCACCAAATTACTGAAAGATTTTGAGCCAAATTACTGAATAAATTGCCGCCAAATTACTGAATTTATCAAAATAACCATTATCTTTGCATAGTTAAAA
>CAYMDZ010000027.1:0-8366 GCA_964389355.1 uncultured Muribaculaceae bacterium
GGTGATAAGAGAAACCCGCTCAGTGGCCATAGCCAAATAAGCGGGTCTCCTAAAAACAATATATGATTGAAAGGCTCGTTTAGAGTCTTTCAATCATTTTTTCGAACAGGGCAGTCATCTTGCAAGCGGCTTGATCGGCTGCCTTTACTATTGCATCTCCGTCCGTGCGGTAGTCCTCAGGCATATCGTCGTGAGCCAGGTCGGTGACCACTGACATTCCGAAACACGGCAGACCGCAGTGGCGTGCCACGATGACCTCGGGTATGGTGCTCATTCCTACCACGTCTGCTCCTATTATACGGAAATACTTGTATTCCGCAGGAGTCTCGTAGCAAGGTCCAGTGCAGGCGATATACACGCCCTCCTGGAGGGTGAGCCCCATTTCGTTTGCGATATCGCGGGCAAGTCTTCTGAGCGCCGGATCGTAAGGCCTGGTCATATCCGGGAACCTTGGCCCGAATTCGTCGATGTTCGGCCCGATCAGCGGGTTAGGCAGCAGGTTGATCTGGTCGCGGATGATCATGAGGTCGCCTATGGAATAGCTGTGGTTGATGCCGCCGGCGGCGTTGGACACGAACAGGAAGGATATTCCGAGCAGCTTCATCACCCTGACGGGGAATGTGACCTGCTCCATCGTGTAGCCTTCGTAGTAGTGGAAACGACCCTGCATTGCGATCACCTTCTTTCCGGCCAGGTCGCCGAAGATGAGGTTCCCCTTGTGCCCGATGGCGGTGCTCTCCGGGAAGCCCGGAATCTCCCTGTACGGAATCACCGTCGGGTTCTGTATCTTGTCTGCCAATGAGCCCAGACCGCTTCCGAGGATTATCCCCACATAAGGGACCTGCCCGTCGATCTTCTCTTTAATGTATTGCGCCGCAGCGTGATATGAGTTGAGTAAATCTGTCATAAAGTTCTTATTATTTCAGTAAAAAGTTTAGTCATCTTGGATGAGGCCGCTATGGCTGCGATGACCACCTCTTCTCCGTCATTGGATTCGTTGTGCTCGAAGAAGTTGTCTTCGGTCACATTGGTGATTACCGACATTCCGAACACCCTCAGGCCGCAGTGGCGCGCGACTATCACTTCAGGCGCCGTGCTCATTCCGGCGGCATCTCCGCCCACCCCGCGGAAGAACTTGTATTCTCCCGGGGTCTCGTAGGCAGGGCCTGTCACGGCCACATACACGCCGTCCCTGAGTTCTATGCCCAGATTGGCAGCTATTTCGTGTGCGAGACTGCGGAGCTGCGGATCGAACGGTCTGGTCATGTCCGGGAACCTTGGCCCGAATTCTTCAACGTTAGGTCCGATCAGCGGGTTCGGAAGCAGGTTTATCTGGTCCTTGATGACCATAAGGTCGCCGACCTTGAAGGTCTGGTTGATGCCTCCTGCGGCATTGGACACGAACAGGGTCTCCACTCCCAGCAGCTTCATTATGCGGATAGGGAAGGTGACCTTCTCCATCGGATAGCCTTCGAAGTAGTGGAAACGGCCCTGCATGGCCATGACGCAGTGGTCCGCGATGTAGCCGCAGATGAGGTTCCCCTTGTGGCCGATGGCCGTGCTTATGGGGAAATTCGGTATGTCTCTGTACGGAATTACGATAGGCTCCTGAATGGAGTCACCCAGTGAGCCCAGACCGCTTCCGAGAACAAGACCGACGGAAGGCTTCCTTCCGCCGAGGAGTTCCTGAATGTAGGCTGCGGAACTCTGATAATCCTTAAAAGTCATCGTGGTCGTGCGGTTCGTATTCCTTTATCGGAATTTCTCCTCCGAAACAGTCGTCCTTCACATATCTGAGAGCTTCCTCAAGTCCTTCCTTGAACTTCTCGAAGTCCTCCTTGTAGAGAAAAATCTTGTGCTTGTCGTAGGTGTATGAACCGTCAGGTGCGGTGTGGCGTTTGCTTTCAGTGATGGTAAGATAGAAATCCTTGCGTCCCTTGGTGGTCTTGACGTCAAAGAAATATGTACGCTTTCCAGCTTTTACAGGATAGGAGTATACGTCTTCAGCTCCTCTCTCGCCCCGTGAGGCGTCAATATCATTCCTATACATAAAAATTTGGTTTTTTAGTTTATGCAAAATTAGAATAATTTTTGAATAGATATTATCTTTGTAGCGATTTTTGACATATTAGAAGTCTAAGTTTCGCATTTGCGAAAAACAGATTTGGAGGCCTGAAAGGCCGATAGCAAGTCCCTTTCCCGAGGAAAGGGATTTAGGAATAGGGTAACGTAGTAGTCTCTAAGCGTAGCGTGTGCGTGGGAAGAAAGTTTCGCAAGTGCTGCACAATGCTATGTGACAATAATTTAATTACTTGCGAAACTTGAGGTAGAAATGCTTAACAGACAAATTCTGCGTATCAAAATCTTCAAGACGGTATACGCGTTTGCAGAGAATCCGACGATGACACTTGCCCAGACGCAGGCTCATTTTGACGCATTGTGCCAGGGAACCAGGGATCTGTACCTGTTCATGTTGTCGCTGATTCCTGCGCTCACCCGTCAGGCCGAATCCCGCCTCGTCGCCGCCCAGGGCAAATTTCACCCTACGGAGGAAGAGAAGAACCCTAACCGTAAATTCGTGGAGAACTCCATCGCCCCGCTTCTGTCAGAAGACCCTGATTTTCAGAAGATTCTGTCGAAGAAGAAGCTCAGCTGGGACCAGTACGATGTCTTTCTGTGGCATCTGTACGACACTGTCAGGGAGAAAGATTATTTCAAAAGCTATATGGCCGAGCCTTCGCGCAGCCTGAAGGAGGATGCCGCCCTGTTCTGCAAGATCTTCGAGATCGAACTTGAGGACAATGCCGAACTGGAGCCTATCCTGGAGGGCCTGTCGATATGGTGGGACAATGACCTGGCCTATGCCCTTACATACTGCTGCCGCACGGTGAAGGAATTCGCTAAAGGCAGAAGGTGGTCGCTTCCGGAGCTGTATCTCAGCCAGATGGAAGGCCAGACCGGCAAGGAGTCCGACCAGGATTTCGCCTATGCGGTGCTCCGCAGGGCCATAACGGACTTCGACAGGGATCTGCAGACCATAGACGAGCTCACTCCGAAGTGGGACATCAAGAGAGTATGCACCACGGACCTCGCGCTCATAATATGCGGCATGGCGGAAGCTGCCGCTTTCCCTTCCCAGCCTGCCAAGGTCATCATGAACGAGTACGTGGAGATATCCAAGTATTACAGCACCCCGGAGAGCAGCGCCTTCGTCAACGGCCTGCTGGACAAGATTATCAACATTAAAAAATAACGCATTATGAACTTTTTGACACTTATTCTTCAGTCAGCGCCTGCTGCACAGGGACAGGGAGCCAGCTCCTGGAGTTTCTGGATAATGATCATCCTTATGTTCCTCATCATGTGGCTCTTCATGATCCGTCCGCAGCGCAAGCAGCAGAAGGAACTTGAGAAATTCCGCAGCGAGCTCAAGAAGGGTGACAAGGTGATCACCGCCGGCGGTATCTACGGAACCATCGCCGAAGTGGACGAGAGGACAGTCCTTCTCAAGGTTGACGGTGAAGTGAAGCTCCGCGTGGACAAGACATCCATAAGCAGGGACAACACTCCTGCAGCATAACCCTGAAAGGTGAAACGTTCCGTTGCCGTTACTCTGGCCGTACTCGCATCGCTGATAATATGGATTATCAGCAATCTCAGCGAGGAGACTTCCGATACTGTGAGCGCCCAGGTGGTCGCTCACAGCAATATCGTGGGCCACAGCAATGTCAGCGGAGAGAGCGTCACCATAGCCGCGGTCGTGTCGGGCTCGGGGTTTTCCCTGCTGCGCCTGGCGCTGAACCGTAACAAGATCGTGGATGTCACCTTCGAGCCGGATGACCTGGTGAACCGCGAGGGCGATTTCTACACCATCACGGACAATTCACTGTTCAAGTACACGTCCCAGATATTCGGGCCGTCCGTAAGCGTGAAGTCTTTCCTTTCGCACACGGTCACTTTCCGTTTCCTTAAGGAAAACTACAAGAAAGTGCCTGTCGTCCCGGTAACGCTCATCTCCTGCAGAGCCCAGTATATGCCTTACGGGGAGATGACCATCTCGCAGGACTCCGTGATGGTTTACGGAGACCCTGTAAGGCTTGAATCGGTGGACAAGGTCATGACCAGGCGCATCCTTCACAGGGAAGTGTGGCGCAGCCTTCACGGTGAGGTGGAGCTCGAATGTCCTGCCGGAATGCGTCTTTCCCAGGATAAGGTGACATATTCCCAGGAGATCACCCGCTACGTGGAGTATTCCACCACGGCGTCTGTCTGGGTCAAGAATCTTCCGAGCGGGAAGAACCTGACCATATTTCCGGAGGCCGTGCACGTGACATACCGTTTCGTGTTCCCTATCTCTGGCACACCCGCCCAGAACGTGTCCTTCTATGTGGACTATAATGAATTTGCCAATTCGCTCGGCGGCAAATGCATGGTTCACGCGGAGAACCTTCCGGATGTGGCCATAGACTGGCAGTGCAGTCCGCAGATGTGCGACTGCGTGGAGACCAGGGTGGAGTAGAGCCATGCCGAAGATTGTACTGGTCACGGGGCTGATCGGCAGCGGCAAATCCGCCGTCTGCAGAATTCTGGAGCGCAGGGGATATCCCGTTTACGATTCCGATTCCCGCACGAAGGCTCTTTACCGCAGGCCGGATGTGGCCGCCAGGCTGGAAAACGAAATTGGCATGGATGCAGATCATCTTAAGGGCATCTTCGGAACGCCGGACAAGTTGCACAGGCTTGAGGAGATTATACATCCGGAGGTTTTGAGCGATTTCAGGGCGTTCGCCGCAGAGACGGACAGTCCGGTGGTGTTCTTCGAGTCCGCCATAGCGATGTCGCTGCCGCTTTTCCGCGACATTTTCGACAGCGTGATCCTGGTCCGGGCGCCGAAGGAGAAGAGATGGGTGCGTAATCCGAAGGCTTCGCAGCGTGACGCGTTCCAGAGCGAGCCGGAGCATTATGATTTTTTGATAGAAAATGACGGGCCGATAGAAGCCCTCGAAGATAAAACAGATTTAATTATCAGTCAGTTATGAAGACAGATTTAGCCAAGATACTTACCGTTTCAGGTAAGAGCGGACTGTTCCTGTATGTGGCTCAGGCCCGCGGAGGAGTTATAGCGGAGAGCCTTAGGGATAAGAAAAGAGTGATTCTCGATGCCCGCAGCAAGATTACCACCCTTGCCGACATCGCCATCTATACCCAGACCGAGGAGCTCAAGCTTTCGGAAGTTTTCCTCGCGTTGAACAAGACCCTCGAGGGCAAGGCGGCACCTGGTGCCAAGTCAGGCGACGCCGAACTCAAGGCGCTCTTCGCCAAGGCAGTGCCGGACTACGACGCCGACCGTTTCTATGTATCGCACATGAAGAAGGTGGTCGAGTGGTACAACGAGCTGCTGGCCAATGCGTCTTTCGATTTCGTCACTGACGGGGAGGAGAATGAAGCGTAGTCTGCGGACACTCACCTTGGGCTGTTCCAAAAACAGGGTTGACACCGAGCATTTCGTCTGCCAGCTGGGATCCGGCTTTTCCGTCGTGGACGAGTCGGATTACGGTTCTAAAGTGGATTATCTGCTTATCAACACCTGCGGCTTCATAGGTGATGCCAAGCAGGAAAGCATCAATGCCATCCTGGAGGCGGTGGAGCAGAAAAAGAAGGGACTGATAGGAAAGATTCTGGTCTGCGGGTGCCTCAGCGAGAGATATTCGAAGGAGATGCCGGACCTCATCCCGGAGGTGGATGCCTGGTTCGGGGCCCGCGAGACGGATTCCATACTCAGGTATCTGGGCGTCACTCCCGACCATTCGCTTTTCAAGTACCGCAAGCCTACGGAATGCGGTCCGGGTACGGCGTACCTGAAGATTTCCGAGGGTTGCGACAGGCGCTGCTCGTATTGCGCCATCCCGCACATACGCGGGGCGCACAAGTCCGTCCCCATGGAGGAGCTCGTGGAGGAGGCTCTCCAATTGGCATCCAACGGAGTCAAGGAGCTGATACTCATAGCGCAGGACAGCACCTATTACGGGCTCGACCTCTATCACAGGAGGGCATTGGCAGAACTGATAGAGAAACTTTCGGCCATACCGCAGATTCACTGGATAAGGATTCACTATTCGTATCCTGACCAGTTCCCGGAGGACGTTCTGGAACAGATGGCGCACAATCCGAAGGTCTGCAAGTACCTGGACATTCCGCTTCAGCACATAAGCGACAGGGTGCTTGCCAATATGCGCCGCCACGTGGACGGTGCCTGGACGAGGAATCTCATCGGCAGGCTTCGCGCCGAGGTGCCGGGCGTAGTGCTCCGCACCACCATGATAGTGGGACATCCGGGAGAGTCGCAGGAGGATTTTCAGGAACTGCTGGATTTCTGCGCACAGGCCAGGTTCGAGCGTCTGGGCGCGTTCAGATACAGCGAGGAGGAAGGGACTTACGGCGCCGCGCATTATAAGGATGACGTGAGCGAGGAGGTGAAACGGCAAAGGTACGACGCGCTGATGGAGGCCCAGAGCGAGATTTCCTACAGGTATAATCAGAGCCGGGTGGGAAGTGAGCTTGAAGTGATCGTGGACGAGGTGTCTTCCGGAAAGCTCATCTGCCGCAGCCAGTACGAGAGTCCGGAGGTGGACGGGGTCATCTTCGTGGATGTTCCCGAAGGAGTGGACGCCAGCGCCCTGCCGGGCAGTTTCATAAAGGTAAGGGTGACTTCGGCCGATCTTTACGATCTGTGCGCCGAGATGATTTCAGAATAAAAAGAAGGTGGAACCGTAAGCCGGTTTCTGTTTTGTTCCGCCATTTATCTTCGCAACCTACCCCCTGACATCGGACGGGCAGTCCTCATCTGTCAGTATATTTGGTTTTGCAAGTCGCAGTGCCGTACCCGTCTGTCATCGCTGGCAGGCGTCGTGGGCTTTTACCCCGCGTTTTCACCTGTACCGTTTCCGGTAGTTGTTTTCTGTTACGGCGTCCGTAAGGTTACCCCCACCTGCGATTTCCGCAGTGCGATGCCCTGTCTTGTCCGGACTTTCCTCAGCCCTGAGGCCGCGGCGGATCGTCCCACCTTCATTTGCGTGCAAAGGTATGAAAATTTTGAGTAAATTCGTAGTATGAAACGGGTTTTGATAAGTCTGGCGCTGGCGCTGTGCGCGGTCTGTTCGTGCAGTGCGCAGGTAAAGCGCTATAACATAAAGGTCGAGAAGACCTATCCTCACGACACTCAGTCCTATACGCAGGGTCTTTTCTTTCACGGCGGCACGCTGTATGAAAGCACGGGCCTTAACGGCAAGTCCACTCTGCGCACCGTGGACCTGGAGACGGGCGCTGCCCTGAAGAAGCTCCCTTTCAACAGGAAGTACTTCGTGGAGGGCTCCGTCATCCTGGGGGACAAGCTGTATGTGCTGACCTGGACCAACCATGTCCTGTTCGTATATGACGCCGCTACCCTGGAGTACAGGATGACCTATTCCTATCCGCGCGAAGGCTGGGGCCTGACCACTGACGGGGAGAGTCTTATCGCCAGCGACGGATCTTCGCATCTGTACTTTCTCTCGGAGGACCTGAAGCTCCAGAAGACCCTCAATGTCACGCTGAACGGCCGTGCGGTGCGCTATCTGAACGAGCTTGAGTGGATAGACGGGCGCATCTGGGCCAATGTCTATACGTCCGACCTCATCGTCATCATCGATCCTTCCACCGGCAAGGTTGAGGGCGTCGTGAACTGCGGGGGGCTGCTGCCGGAGAGCAGGCGCACGAAGGACACAGACGTGTTGAACGGCATCGCCGTGGATGCGCAGGGCAGAATATATCTTACGGGGAAGAATTGGCCTGAACTTTACAGGGTCAGTCTTGTAGAAGAGAAAGAATAGGCTTATATTTGCCGGCGAAATAATTGCGGGGGTACTTCTGACGGCCGGTTGCGGCCCGACGGGGTTGAGAGAGTCCCATTGAACCTGACACGGGTAATGCCGTCGTAGGGAATGCACTCCAGAGAGCACGAAGAAAGTGCTTGCCCCTTGCGTAATGATTTATTATGCGAGGTTTTTTATTATTGGCAGGTGTGGCTATTCTTTCCACACAGACGGCATTGGCCCAGCAGACGGCCGGTCCCGACGAAAAAGAAGAAAGGCTTGACAGCGTGGTGGTCAGCGCATCGCGCGCAGGAGACAGGACCCCTGTCACATTCACGATGATCCATTCGGAGGAGCTGAAGAATTCGTCTCCGCTCAATTCCCTTCCCATGACGCTTTCCCTCCAGCCGTCGGTCGTGGCGAGCAATGAGGGCGGCACCGGGCTCGGGTATTCGAAACTCACCGTGCGCGGCTCCAAGGGTTCGCAGATCAATGTTACCCTGAACGGCATTACCC
>CAYMDZ010000028.1:0-8286 GCA_964389355.1 uncultured Muribaculaceae bacterium
GTTCTTCATATATTCCTTTCCTTCAACCAGATGCTCGGCCAGGGCGGTGCGCACTTCGTTCTGGTAGCGGTGGAAGAGAAGCACTCCCTTCGGCTTCTGCCCGTAGCCCAGACCATCGTCCTCGAGAAGCAGGTCTGCGGTGCGCACCGGGTCATAAGGGGCCTTGCCGAAGACCTTCTCGTCGTAGAATGCGAATTTCTCGAGGTTGTCTGCCAATTTGCCTATGGCCTCGGGCTTGTGTGCGAAGATGTCCTTGAACATGCGGGACGCGGCTCCGGAGGCGGGTACGAATTTGCATCGTCCGTCCACTGAAGCGGCATCGTTGTATTCTATGTATTCGTCGGTTTCTTCATCTGTGGGGCGGTCGATGCCGTTACCCACGCAGGCGGCTCCCACTATGTCGAGTTCGGGGAATCCGGTCTTGAAGATGTTGATCTGTTCGTCGCGTGTCATGGTATTATGTTATATGATGTGAAATTCTCTGCGGTATCTGTATTTTATCCTCAGCTCGTTGAACGAGTCCGGCTCCATTCTGAAGAAGAAGTCGTCCGTGAAGATGGGGTAGTTGTACTGGAATATGCTGGCGACTTCCCCCTGGCTCTTGCCGATGACATCCACGTGTATGGCGTCCATATTCTCGATGTCGGGCTTCGGGAAGAATTCGTAAAGCGAAGGTATGGAGAAGAATCTGGCCACGCTTCGTACGACGGAGCGCGTGGCGGCCAGCTTGCTCTGGTAGGAGTATCCGGAGATGTGAGGTGTGCCTATGTCCACCATGTCCAGAAGGTTCTTGTTGATGTTCGGCTCGTGGTTCCAGCAGTCTATGATGACCGGGCCGAGGTGCGGAATGGCCTTGATGAGGTCCTCTTCCACCACCACGCCGCTGCCGGCGGTGTTGATGAAGAAGGCGCCGTATTTCATCTTCGCGAAGAAGGCGGCGTTCACCTTGCCGCGGGTCTTGTCGTTGATGGGGATGTGCAGGGTCACTATGTCGGAATTGGCCAGCAGATAGTCTATGTCACAGAAGGGGCTGGTGGCGGAGGTGTGCTCCTTTTCCTTCGGAGGGTCCTCGATGAGCACCTTGAAGCCGAGCGCTCTGGCCACCGTCTCGACCTTCTGGCCCACGGTTCCGTAGCCTATGATGCCTATGGTGGAACCGCTGAGGTTGATGCTTCTTCTGGCGGCACATCCGTAGATGGCCGAGAAAATGTAGTTGCAGACCGCTCCGGATGTGGTGCCCTTGGCATTCTGTACGTAGATGCCGGTGCGGTTGCAGTAGTCTGTGTCTATATGGGAAAGCCCCACGATGGTGGTGGCTATCATCTTTACGGAAGTGCCTTTCAGCAGGGCCTCGTCGCATCTGGTGTGGCCCTTGATGATGAGGGCGTCGGCGTCCCTGATGCTGTCGCGGGTGATCTCCTCGCCGCGGAGGTACTCCACCTGTCCGTAAGGCTCGAAGACTCCCTTGATGAAAGGTATTTCTGTATCGATTACGAGTTTCATTTCAGTACGATTTTCCGGACATACCCCACCTTGGGGTCATTTTTTATGAACAGCGTGTCGGTTTCGAGCAGTTCGTTCATCTTCAGACGTATGCCTTCGAGATGGGGCTGCAGGGCGGCTCTGGCGGCAGAGGAATTCATCGTGACGTAGAGCGTTCCGTCCCTGAAGAACTGGCCTATGGTGTACCGGCCCGTGCCGCTGGCTTCCTTCCAGGTCTCGAAGATGCGGTGGGTGTTGAGGGCTGGGGCCGCCTTCAGGTATTTGATGTAGGCTATGGCGAGGTCTCCGGCGTTGGAGGCTGTCTTCTTCTCCAGTTTCATCTTCTGAACACTCCTTTTTCCACCTCGTAGCAGCAGCTCGAGGCGGTGAACTTGCCTATGATGGACTGGAGCCTGTCCCTGTTCGTGTCCGACAGGAATATCTGGCCGAAATCCTCCCCGCAGACCATCTCCAGAAGATGTTCGGTGCGGTGTATGTCCAGCTTGTCGAACAGGTCGTCCAGCAGCAGTATGGGCGGGAATCCGTAGATCTCCTTCATCAGGGGGTACTGGGCGAACTTGAGGGACACCAGAAAGCTTTTCTGCTGACCTTGCGAGCCGGTCCTGCGTATGGGATCTCCGTTCATAAGGAACAGGAAATCATCCCTCTGCACGCCTGTGGTGGTGAACTGGAAGGCCTTGTCCTTCTCCCTGGTCGAACTCAGCAGGTCCATAAACGGACCCTTGTCCAGATCTGACCGGTAGAGGATGTCAATCTCTTCGCGGCCGTCGGAAAGCTGTGCGTAGAAATTCTGCAGCAGAGGCCTTATCCTGTCGGTGAAGGCGGCTCTGGAATCGTGTATGCGGCCCGCATAACGGTCCAGGGTGTAGTCCAGACTGTCCAGCGTCTCATCAGCGCATCCCGGCATCTTCAGAAGGGCATTTCTCTGGGCGAGCATGCGGTTATAGTTCTGAAGGTCGGACAGATGCCCGCCGTCGGTCTGCGAGAGCACGGAAGAGACGTACTTCCTTCTGTCCTCGCCGCCTTCGCTGACCAGGGAACTGTCTGACGGACTTATCATTACGATGGGAATCAGGCCAATGTGGCCGCTTACCTTCGCATAGGGCTTGCCGTCCCGCTGGACTTTCTTCTCGCCTGTGGAGAGAACCCTCATGCTGATCCTGGTGGTGCGGGAGTCTCCCATATCGTAGATGCCGCAGAGCGAGAACTGGCTTTCGCCCTTTCGGAGATTGTATCTGTCGGAAGTGGAAAAGGCGCTCTTGGTCATGGAGAGATAGTAGATGGCGTCGAGAAGATTGGTCTTCCCTTCGCCGTTGTTACCGCAGATGCAGTTCATGTTCGGACTGAACTCAAGTTCCTGCAGTTCTATGTTTCTCCAGTTCTGGACTATCGCTTTTTCGAGCTTTGGCATAACGGATGCGATTCTGTATAAGTCTTTTTCAGCTTCTCTATCGAGTTGTGCGTATACACCTGGGTGGCGGCCAGCGAGGCGTGTCCTAGCATCTCCTTGATGCTGTTCAGCTGCACCCCGTCGTTAAGCAGCTCCGTGGCTATGGTGTGGCGGAGCACGTGCGGAGATTTTCTCGCGGTGATGGATTCTTCGATGCCAAGTTCCCTTTTCACGGCCCTGTCCACATATTCAGGATAGAGCGGGCCTCCCTTGGGTGTAAGAAGCAGTCTGCCGTCTCCTTCGCGGGCTTTTATGCCCAGGATTTTTCGCGCCTGTAAATATAGTGAAATTTCGCGGATTAACTCGGCGCACAGAGGTATTTCCCGCTGCTTGTCGCCTTTTCCCCGCACGGTGATCAGCTCCCTGGAGAAGTCCAGCGAGCTGAACTTCAGGGAGATGAGTTCGCTCCGGCGTATTCCCGTAAAGTAAAGGATGCGTATGATGAGGCGCCGCAGGATGCTTTCGTATTCCCTGAATGCGTTTTCGCCGCTCAGGAGCACCAGAGCGTCTTCGCTTCCGTACAGGACGGTCTTCTGAAAGTAGGAAGCCATCGACTCCTCCCTGTAGAAGACGGGAAGCAGCTTGTCGGTCTTCGGCCTGCTGACGCTGCGCACAGGGTTGGATGCGAGAATGCCGCGTTTGGTGAGGTATTTCGAGAAACCGCTCAGCACGCTGATGTGCAGCCCCACGGTGCGCTTGGACAGTTTCCGCCCGTCCAGCAGATGGACCTCGTAGCTTCGTATCATCGAAGGGCACAGCCCGTCCGCAAGGGGCGTTCCGTCCAGGAAGGCGGCGAAGTCCTCCAGGATGCCGCGGTATATCTGCAGCGTTCTGTCGGAATAGCGTTTCACGCCTCCCGTATAGTCGATGTATTCGTCTATCAGTTCCATTGTCCGGCGGGTTTGGCCGTTGCGACAAAATTAGTTAATTTTGCGCGCTATGCAAACTGTATGGGATCCGCTTCGTCAGAAAGAGGTCGCACTTACTCCCGAGGAGAAAGTGAGGCAGGCGTTCATCGGTTTCTTAAGGGACAAATGCCGCGTGCCGGCAGGACTTATGAACAGCGAAGTGGCTCTGGAGTACGGAGAGAAGCATTTCAGGGCGGATATTGTGGTTTTCGACAGGACGGGGGCGCCTCTGGTCGTGGTGGAATGCAAGCGCGAAGATGTGGCCATCGGCCCGCAGACCGTGCGTCAGGCTCTCCGTTACCACGCGGTGCTGGACATTTCCTACATCGTGCTGACCAACGGGCGGACCACATATCTGTATTGCAGGGGAGAGGACGGGAAGTTCGTGCAGCTGAGCACGTTCCCGGATTATGAAACGATGTTGTTATGCAGAAATACCCGGAACATCTGAACAAGGAGATTTTCTCAATTGTAAGCCAAGTGGCCCGAAGCCGCGGGGTAAGAGCCTTCGTGATAGGAGGATACGTGCGCGACTGCTTTCTGGGCAGGCCAAGCAACGACATAGACATAGTGGTGGAGGGAAGCGGAATCGACTTCGCCCGCGGCGTGGGTGAAGTAACCGGCAAATACGTCTCGTATTTCAAGAATTTCGGCACCGCGATGCTTCACTATCAGGGAGATGAGGTGGAGTTCGTGGGCGCGCGCAAGGAGTCTTACCGCCGCGAATCCCGCAAGCCGATAGTGGAGAACGGGACGCTGGAGGACGACCAGATGCGGCGCGATTTCACCATCAACGCGATGGCCTTCTCCCTTCAGCAGGAATCCTTCGGCGAACTGGTGGATCCGTTCGGAGGTCTCGAGGATCTTCACAACGGCATCATCCGCACTCCGCTCGACCCTGTCACCACCTATTCCGACGACCCGCTGAGGATGCTGCGCGCCGTGCGCTTCGCCACCAAACTTTCCACTCCGGAACTCACATTCACGATAGTGGACGAGTCGCTGGAGGCTATGGCCAAATTGGCCGACCGGCTCTCGATTCTCTCCATGGAACGGATCACCGAAGAGCTGAATAAGATGCTGGTAACTCCCAGACCTTCAATGGCTTTCTACCTTATGGAGAAGACCGGGCTGCTGCAGAGGATACTTCCCGAGCTTTGCGCACTGAAAGGCGTGGAGACCGTGGAGGGCAGGGGACACAAGGAGAATTTCTCGCATACGCTCATGGTGCTGGACAATGTCGCCCTTACCGACGGTCCGGAGCCCAAGCTCTGGCTTCGCTGGGCCGCGCTCCTGCACGACATCGGCAAGCCGGCTTCCAAGCGCTACGATCCTTCGATAGGCTGGACATTCCACGGACACGACGTGATAGGCTCGAAGATGGTTCCCGCCATTTTCAACCGTCTGAAGCTTCCGATCGACGCTTCCAAATATGTTCGCAAACTCGTCTGGCTGCACCTGAGGCCCATCGCCCTGGTGGATGACGGCGTGACGGATTCGGCGGTGCGCAGGCTCCTGTTCGATGCCGGGGACGACATAGACGACCTTATGATACTCTGCAAGGCTGACGTGACTTCGAAGAACCCCGTGAAGGTGGCCAGGGTAAAGGCCAATTTCGCCCTCGTGGAGCAGAAGCTCGTGGAGGTGGAGGCGAAGGACAGCATACGCAATTTCAAGAATCCGATTACAGGTGAATACGTTATGCAGCTGTACGGCATCCCGCCGTGTTCGACCATAGGGGAACTGAAGGAGAAGGTCAAGGAGGCCATCCTGAACGGCGACATCGCGAACAGTTTCGAGGAGGCTGACAGGTATATGCGTCAGATCGCTCCGGATTTCGGACTTAAAGAGATAAAATGATTATGCGCTCATCCATCTTGTTGATTTATACCGGAGGTACCATTGGCATGAAGGCCGATCCCGACGGCGTGCTTCGTCCTTTCGACTTTTCCCAGATACTCTCGCAGGTTCCCGAACTCGGCAGGTTCGCCTGCAGGATAGACTACAGGGTGTTCACTCCGCTCATAGACTCCTCCGACGTGGAGCCGGGCCTGTGGAGTGCGCTCGCGCAGATGATATACGACAACTACGATGCCTATGACGGGTTCGTGGTCCTTCACGGCACCGACACTATGGCCTATTCGGCATCGGCTCTGAGCTTTATGCTGGAGAATCTCTCGAAGTCGGTGATTTTTACCGGAAGCCAGCTGCCGATAGGGGCCACCCGCACCGACGGAAAGGAGAATCTGGTTTCAGCAGTGGAAATCGCCTCCGCCAGACGCTCCGACGGCAGGGCGGTGGTAAGCGAAGTGGCCATCTACTTCGGGTCGAAGCTCCTTCGGGCCAATCGCAGCACGAAGGTGAATTCCGAGAACTTCGAGGCCTTCAGCTCTCCGAATCTGGAGGCATTGGCCCGGGCCGGCATCAATATCAGATACAATGAATCGCTGCTTCTGCCCCCTTCGAACAAGCCCCTGAAGGTGCATACGAAGCTCGACACCCGTGTGAGCATTCTCAAGATCCATCCCGGAATCACGCCGGCGACGGTGCGCGACGTTCTGCTGGGTGAGGACACACGCGCGGTGATAATCGAGACCTACGGTTCGGGCAACGCGCCTTCGAAGGAGTGGTTTCTCGACCTGGTCCGCGAGGCCAATGCCGAAGGCCGGATCCTGGTGAACGTCACCCAGTGCCTGTCCGGCGGGGTGAATATGGAGCTTTACGCCACCGGACGCAATATGAAGCTGTGCGGGGTGGTGTCGGGGCACGATTCCACGACGGAGGCCATGCTTGCCAAGCTCTTCTGCCTGCTGGGAGAAGGGTACGGCAACGACGAGATAAAGTCTCTTCTGGAGAAGTCCCTCTGCGGGGAGATATTATAGAATGTTCATGGACTGCTCGCGCATCTTCTCGAGTTCGTCCTTCATCTTGACCACCAGCTGCTGGATCACGGCGTGATTGGCCTTGGAGCCGGTCGTGTTGATCTCGCGTCCCATCTCCTGGATGATGAATCCGAGTTTTTTGCCCGGATGTTCCTCACCGTCAATGGTTTCCATAAAGTATTTGCAGTGCTGGCGAAGGCGCACCTTCTCTTCGTTGATGTCGAGTTTTTCCAGGTAGAATATCATTTCCTGCTCGAAACGCTCCTTGTCCATCTTGACCTGGAGGTCTTCGGATGCCTTGATCAGGCGTTCGCGCACGGCGGCCACCCTCTGCGGCTCGCATTCCTCCACTTCCTTATAGTAATCGAGGATGTGCTGAACCCGGGAGGTCACATCCCTGTAGAGGATCTCGCCTTCCTTCGCGCGGTATTCGTTCACTTTTTCGAGGCATTCCCTGAGGGCTTTCTCTATCTCGGGCCAGTCCTCATCCGTGACGGTGTCGGCCTTCTGCGTGTCCACTACGTCCGGGAGCCTGAGCACCGATGCGAGCAGTATGGCGGAGGCCTCTTCGGACAGGCCCTTCTTCGAGAGGATGTTCAGAAGCTGGGTCATATAGGAATTGGCCGCTGCGGCATTCACCGTCTTCGCGCCTTCGCCTTCGGCCGCTTCCCAGGTCAGGAACACGTCTATGGTGCCCCTCTGAAGGGATGTGGTTATGATCTGTCTGAACAGCAGGTCCTTGTCCTTCGGAAGCAGACTGGATTTGATGTTGATGTCGGCGGTCTTGCCGTTGAGCGTTCTGATTTCGATGGTGAGTTTTCCTTTCGGCAAAATCGCGGTGGCCTTGCCGTAGCCTGTCATTGACTTGATCATACACATATAAAATTACGGGTGCAAATTTACATAAAAAAGAGTATCTTTGTCCCCCGTGAAAATAAACAGAATCATTTGATATGGAAGAAGCGACAAAAAAACTGAATTTTCTGGAGGAGATCATCGAGGACGACCTCAAGAGCGGCAAGGTGGACAGCATTCTTACGCGTTTCCCTCCGGAGCCTAACGGATATCTGCATCTCGGACACGCGAAGAGCCTGTGCATCAACTTCGGCCTGGCTCAGAAATACGGCGGAAAGACGAATCTCCGTTACGACGACACGAACCCTACGAAGGAGGACACCGAATATGTGGACGCCATCAAGGAAGACATCAAATGGCTCGGTTTCCAGTGGGAGAAGGAACTCTATGCTTCTGATTACTTCGACCAGCTGTACGAGTGGGCAGAGGAGATGATAAAGCGCGGCCTGGCCTATGTGGACGACCAGACTCAGGAGGAGATCTCCGCAGGCCGCGGCACCGTGGACAAGCCTGGTGTCGAGAGCCCGTACCGTAACCGCAGCGTGGAGGAGAATCTTAAGCTTTTCCGCGAGATGCGTGACGGCAAATATGCCGACGGCGAGAAGGTGCTCCGCGCGAAGATAGATATGGCTCATCCGAACATGATGTTCCGTGACCCTCTGATGTACAGAATAAAGCACGCGCATCA